>CAMCII010000021.1 GCA_945874505.1 Bordetella parapertussis
CTTGACATTGAAATCGCCGGCCGTGAACAACGTAAAGGCAACATCTATAAGGGTGTCATTACCCGTATTGAACCCGGTCTCGAAGCCTGCTTTGTCAGTTACGGCGAAGAGCGGCACGGCTTTTTACCGTTCAAAGAGATCGCCCGCAGTTACTTTAAAGAAGGCGTTGATGTGCGTACCGCGCGCATTCAAGACGCCTTGCGCGAAGGCCAAGAGCTGATCGTTCAGGTCGAAAAAGAAGAACGTGGCAACAAGGGCGCAGCCCTGACCACCTTTATTTCGCTAGCCGGTCGCTATTTGGTCTTGATGCCTAATAACCCTCGCGGCGGCGGTGTGTCGCGCCGTGTCGAGGGCGAAGAGCGTCAAGAACTGCGTGAAGCCATGGATCAGCTGACCATCCCCTCTGGCATGAGCATTATTGCCCGTACCGCCGGCATTGGTCGTAACGCCGAAGAGCTGCAGTGGGATATGTCTTATCTCATGCAACTTTGGACAGCGATCGATGGCGCCGCCAAAGATAATCCGGCCCCGATTCTGATCTACCTTGAGTCAAGCTTGGTGATCCGAGCCATTCGTGATTATTTCTCGCCAGATATCGGCGAGATCCTGATTGATACCGACGACATCGCCGATCAAGCCACTGCCTTTATGAGTGTGGTGATGCCCGACAACGTCGATCGCGTCAAACGCTATCGCGATGACGTGCCCTTGTTTTCGCGCTTTCAAATCGAACACCAAATTGAAACAGCGTATTCGCGCACCGTCGAATTGCCCTCAGGTGGTTCGATCGTCATTGATCACACCGAGGCCTTGGTGGCGGTCGACGTCAACTCGGCACGCTCGACGCGTGGCGCTGATATTGAAGAGACAGCCACTCGCACCAACCAAGAAGCCGCCGACGAAGTGGCGCGTCAATTGCGTCTGCGAGATCTAGGTGGTCTGATCGTGATCGATTTTATCGACATGGAAGACACCAAAAACCAACGCTCGGTTGAAAATCGTCTGCGCGATGCGCTGCACTTTGACCGTGCGCGCGTGCAAATGGGCAAAATTTCGCGCTTTGGCTTGATGGAGCTTTCACGCCAACGTCTGCGTCCGGCACTGAACGAAGGCTCGCATATCACCTGCCCTCGCTGTAACGGCACCGGCGTAATTCGCGATGCTGAATCAAGTGCGTTGCAGGTCTTGCGTCTGCTGCAAGAAGAAGCCATGAAAGAAAACACGGCTGCCGTGCATGCTCAAGTGCCGGTCGACGTTGCCACCTTCTTGTTAAACGAAAAGCGCTCAGACATCACCAAGATCGAAGCTCGCCTGAAGGTCAATCTGATTCTGATCCCCAACCGTCACCTCGAAACGCCGCATCATCAAATTGAGCGTTTGCGTCACGACGACCCACGCCTTGAAGACATCAAGACCAGTTTCGATATGGTCGATGCCCCCTCAACGGACATGAGCTGGGCACCGAAAGAGCAAGAAGTCAAAGCAAAACCTGAAGCCTTGGTCAAAGGGATTACGCCTTCGCAACCGGCTCCGGTCTCTTCAACCTCAGCCAAAAAAGCGGGTGCTGCAGAAACCGAAGCATCGCCTGGCTTCTTCAAGCGCTTGATGGGCTGGCTCTCGGGCGGTTCGAAAGAAGAGAAAAAAGTCGAAGAAGCGCCCAAGCCTAGCGAAGCGCGCGGCGAACGTGGACGCAATGGCCAGGGTAATCGCGGCAACGGAAATCGTGGCGGTCAACATCGCGGCCGTCGCCCCGAACCTCGCAATGACGCCCGCCCAGGCGCAGAGGCATCGACCGACACCGATAATCGCCGCCCACCGCGCGACGAGGGCACTGGTCGCGCCGCTGGTGTTGAGCAGAGTGATGACGCCGCTCGCCAAGGTGGTCGCAATCCTCGCAGCCGTGGTCGCCAACGTCGCGAAGAAGGTGACGGCCGGCAAGACGGCGCTGAGGCTACGCAGGTACTCAACGCTACCGCGGGCACTCAAGTAAGCGGGGCCGTGCAAGCACCCCGTCAACCCCAAGGCCCACGCACTGAAGCAAGTCACTCTGTACAAGCCGATGATCAACGTCACTTGCAAAACGGCCCTGAAGCTCAACCGGGCTCTGACGACGACAACAGCGGTGATCCAGAGCGCAAACGCCGCCGTCGTCGTAGCCGTCGCGGTAAGCGCGGTCAAGACGAAGGTTCAGGCTTTGAGAACGAAGATGGTTCAACAAGCGTACAACAGTCCGACCATCAGGCTCAGGCAGGCGTTGACGTAACGACTCAGCCCGTAGACATCGCAACGCCACCGTCAGCGCCGTTGCAAACACACGTCGCGCCAACCTATCAGGCTCCGGTATCGCAGGAGTACGGTACGCCTGTTCAGGCTGCTGCGCCTGCTCAGCCAGCTGCCGCGCCCGTTGTTGCAACGCCTGCAGCTCAAGCGCTAGCGGCACCTGTCGCTTACGTCGCACCTGCAGCACCTGCTGCATATGTGAACGTGGCCTCTGCCACCGAGCCTGCTGCAAATGTTGCTGCTGCTCCTGTTGCTGCTGCTACTGTTGACGTTGCGCCTGCTCCTGTTGCGCCTGCTCCTGTTGACGTTGCTGCTGCTCCTGTTGCGCCTGCTCCTGTTGCGCCTGCACCAATGGCTGTGCCCATCGCATCTGCCCCTGTTGTCACAACAGCACCTGCCGTTGACGCTCCAGTTGCACCAGTCGCGATGACAGCGCCGGCACCGGTTGCTGTCCAAGCCACTGCTCCGAGCATCGCAGCGCCTGCCCCTGCGCCTGTCGCAGATGTGGCAACGCTACACGCCATCGTACGTTCGGCTGGACTACAGTGGGTTGAAAGCGATCCGATTCGTGTCGCACAAACCTTGGCCGAGCAATCGACCGTCAGCGTCAAACTCGGTCGCGAGCGCAAGCCCGCAGTCGTGATTTCAAGCGAACCTTTGGTGCAAGTCGAAACGCGCGCTTAACGCGGGCTTGGTCCTGCCCCAAGGGTTTGTTGCGGTGGGACAAATGAAAACGGCGACCTAGGTCGCCGTTTTCATTATGCGTCGTTCTGAATTGTTGCTTGGTGGGTGGATTGACTGTTCGCGTTGTCCAAGGGCATGCTAATCGGATCACGGACACAGTCCTAGCTTTTGCGGCACGGCCTTGTCAACACTAAGCTGCGACAGCATCCACAGGCTGATTAGTCATGATCGCCATTAATCGAGCGAGCTCGGCACGCAGCCGACGGCGATCTAACACCATATCGATCGCACCTTTTTGCTGTAAAAACTCTGAACGTTGAAAACCTTCAGGCAATTTTTCGCGCACCGTCTGTTCAATCACGCGCGGCCCAGCAAAGCCGATCAAAGCCTTGGGTTCACCAATCACGACATCGCCCATAAACGCAAAACTAGCCGATACACCGCCCATCGTGGGGTCGGTGAGCACGCTAATAAAAGGCAACTTTGCATCTGACAGGCGCGTCAACATGGCATTGGTTTTGGCCATTTGCATCAACGAAAACAAACTCTCTTGCATACGCGCGCCACCAGAGGCAGCGACACAAATAAAGGGGACTTTTTGAGCAATTGCCGCCTGCACCCCTTGCACAAAGCGTTCACCCACGACTGAGCCCATCGAGCCCCCCATGAACTCAAACTCAAAACAGGCCAACACGCAGGTCACGCTATGAATACTGCCGCTGGTCACAATCAACGCATCGCTTTCACCGGTTTGACGCACGGCCTCTTGGATACGCTCGGGGTACTTGCGTGAATCTTTGAACTTGAGTGGATCCATTGAGCGCGTGTTAGACCCGATCTCGACCCGACCTTCGATGTCGAGCAGCGATTCGATACGCGCGCGCGCGCCAAGACGCATGTGATGATCGCACTTGGGACAAACGTGCAGATTAGCGACCAGATCTTCGTTATACAGCACAGCTTCGCAAGCAGGGCACTTAAGCCACACCCCCTCAGGGACTCGCTTGGTTGGTGTGGTGGTCGTATTAACTGTTTTGTTAATACGGGGAGGTAATAATTTGCCTAGCCAACTCATGCTTGGTTTCCGGTTGCCTGAGCGCCTGCAGCACCAGCGTGCGCACTTGTGCCTGAGGGCAGCCTTGCTACCTCAAGCGCTTGACGAATCTCAGCCAACCACGTCGCACCTGCGTCAATCGCAGCTTGTGACTGCTGTTCAAGGGGCAGCCCTGCGCAAGCTTTAGTCATGGTGTCGATCAACTTGCTGCCGATCACCACTGCATCAGCCACAAGACTGATTTTTTGAGCACTTTGGGCGTCACTAATGCCAAAGCCAACGCCAACCGGCAAAGAGACATGCTGGCGAATGCGCTGCAAGCGGGTCGCGACATCGGTGGTGTCAAGATTGCCTGCACCGGTCACGCCATTGAGAGAAACGTAATACACATATCCAAGCGCGATCTGGCCCACAGCGCGAATGCGCTCTTCTGTTGATGTGGGCGCCAACAAAAAGATCGGGGCGATTTGGTGTTGCTCAAGCATCTGAACAAACTCACCAATCTCTTCGGGGGGATAATCCACCGTCAACAAACCATCCACACCGGCAAGCTGCGCCTGCTCGGCGAATTGTTTTTGACCCATGCTTTCGATCGGATTCGCGTAGCCCATCAAGACGATTGGCGTTTGCTGATCGGTTGACCTGAATTCAGCCACCATTGCTAAGACGTGCTTTAAACCTACACCCTGCGCAATCGCGTGCTCGGCCGCCCGCTGAATGACCGGGCCATCCGCCTGTGGGTCTGAAAATGGGATCCCAAGTTCAATCACATCAGCCCCAGCTTTCACAAGAGCATGCATCAAAGGCACTGTTGTGGCCGGTAACGGGTTACCAGCCGCAATGTACGGAACCAGCGCTGCGCGTTTTTGGTCTGCAGCACGTGCAAAAGCGGCTGCGATGCGATCGAGGTGTTGAGTCATCTGTATAAAAACCTTTAAAGCACCATGCCAGCGCGCTGCGCCACAGTATTGATATCTTTATCGCCACGACCTGACAAGTTAATCAGAATGACCTTGTCTTTGGACAGCGTAGGCGCCAACTTGGCCGCATACGCCAAGGCGTGAGACGTTTCGAGCGCAGGGATGATGCCCTCGATACGACAGCAGTGATGAAAAAACTTGAGTGCTTCGTCGTCGGTGACGCTGACATACGAGGCACGACCGCTGTCTTTGAGCCAAGCGTGCTCAGGGCCCACACCCGGGTAATCCAAGCCTGCTGACACCGAATGCGTTTCAGCAACCTGACCGTTTTCGTCTTGTAACACGTAGGTGCGGTTGCCATGCAACACACCAACCCTACCTGCTGAGAGTGTGGCCGAGTGTTTGCCGGTTTCAACCCCCTCACCGGCTGCTTCGACACCAATCAGCTTAGTCTGCTCGTAAGGGATGTAGGGGTGAAAAATACCCATAGCGTTTGAACCGCCGCCCACGCAAGCCAGCACGTAATCGGGCTGCTTACCCGCATACAACGGCATTTGCTCAATCGACTCTTTACCGATCACTGAATGAAAATTGCGCACCATCATAGGATAAGGATGAGGACCAGCAACCGTACCGATGATGTAGAACGTATTGTCAACGTTCGTGACCCAATCGCGCATGGCTTCGTTCAAAGCGTCTTTCAGTGTGCGTGAACCTGAGGTCACAGGCACAACCGTTGCCCCAAGCAATTTCATACGATAAACGTTAGGCGACTGCCGCTTGACGTCTTCGATGCCCATATACACCACGCATTCCATACCATAGCGCGCACACACGGTGGCAGTCGCCACACCGTGCTGACCCGCACCGGTTTCAGCGATGATGCGTTTTTTACCCATTCGACGCGCTAACAACGCCTGACCCAGGCTATTGTTAATTTTATGAGCGCCCGTGTGGTTGAGGTCTTCGCGCTTAAACCAGATTTGCGCGCCACCCAGTTCTTCTGACCAACGACGTGCGTGATACACCGGCGTCGGCCGACCGACAAAGTGCTTCAGTTCGTATTCAAACTCGGCCACGAAATCAGGGTCATTACGATACTTTTCGTAAGACAAGCGCAACGCTTCAATTGCCTGCATCAGGGTTTCGGCCGCAAACACACCACCGTAAGGGCCAAAATGACCTTTTGCGTCAGGAAAATCATAAGGTTTCAAGATAAGATCTCCGGATCAAACCAAGCTGCGCGGGCAACCATATGCCCAACGCGTTTTGCGCCGCCACAAATACCCAACTGGGCACTCGGGAATAGATTTGGCGCTAATCTCAGGAGTTTAGCAGTCTAGGGCGTAAAAAAACGCAGTAAACCTCACGCTCAAATGCATTTTTGTCTACCGACGGCGTGCTAAAAACACACCCGATACCTCACCCAAAGCGCCGAGTGCGTATTGCAGATCGTTACCATCGCGAATTTCAACGGTAAAGGCCATGTAGGCAATTGAGGCCTTGGTCTGAGTATTGACGGCAATCACGTTCAAACGTAGGCGCGCGAATACCTCAGACAAATCTCGTAGTAAACCCGAGCGATCCTGCGCCTGAATGATGATCTCGACCGGATAGACCGACCCAGGCGTATCTGCAGACCAGGCGACTTCGATAACACGCTCGGGTTGATGCTTGCTTAAATCGGCAAAGGTCGAACATGACGAACGATGAATCGACACCCCACGCCCTCGCGTGACAAACCCTTGGATCGCATCGGGCGGTGCCGGGCGGCAACAGCGCGCCAACTGAGTGAGCAGTGACCCCACGCCAACCACCAGCACGCTGCCTTTACCAGACGTACTGTTGCTTTCTGCGCGCAGTGCCTGTGCCATCAAATCTTCAACGCGTAACTCAGGCTCTGGCACTGCAGGCTGCAACACAGCATCGATTTGGCGCAAACTAAACTCTTCTTTTGCCGCAGCCACGTAGAGATCATCCGCGCGCGCAAAACCGAGCTGTTGGGCCAATTGCTCAAGATTGATCGCCGTTTTACCGAGCCGCTGCAGCTCTTTTTCGACCAACGCCTGACCCTGCGTGGTGCGCTGAGCCAATTCAATCGCGTTAAACCAGGCGCGCACTTTGGCGCGTGCGCGTGGGCTTGCCAAGAAGCCCAGCTGGGGATTCAGCCAGTCGCGCGACGGCCCACCGGATTTTGTGGTCACGATATCGACAGTTTGACCGGTTTGAAGCTGCGTACTGAGGGGCACCATTTGCCCATCTACCCGCGCGCCGCGGCAGCGATGCCCTAGGTCTGAGTGCAAGTGATAAGCAAAATCCACTGGCGTCGCCCCAATCGGCAACTCAATCACACGCGCCTGCGGCGACAAGACATAAATACGATCTTGTGTGACGCGACGCGGCTTGCTGGGCCGTGGTTCGTCCGACTGAGCACCTGCCTCTGTGTTCCAGGCCAAGAGCTGTCGCATCCAGGCGAGTTGCCGATCGTATTCAGACACTCCCGGGGCCTGCCCCGTCGCCGAATGTCCAGTGCGCGCCCCCACTTCTTTGTAGCGCCAATGCGCAGCCATGCCAAACTCAGCAAACTCGTGCATCGCCCGGGTACGAATCTGCACCTCAAAAGGGCGACTCGCCGCATCGGTGACAACCGTGTGCAACGATTTATAGCCATTGGGTTTAGGACGTGAAATATAGTCATCAAACTCGTCTGACACCGGCTCCCATTGCTCGTGCACAAACCCAAGCGCGGCATAACACTCGCGCTCATCTTGAACAATGACCCGCAGGGCACGCACGTCATACAACTCGCTAAAAGCAAGCTGCTTCGTTCGCATTTTGTTATGGATACTGTAAATATGCTTAGGCCGACCCGACACCTCAGAGACGATCCCTCGTGCCGCGAGCCCCTGCGCCAATTGCTCGATCGTCTGTGCAATAAATTGCTCACGCTCAAAGCGTTTCTCTTCGAGCAATTTTGCAATGTCCTTGTAACGCTGGGGATCAGTAAAGCGAAAGGCGAGGTCTTCCATCTCCCATTTGATCTGCCAAATCCCCAACCGATTGGCCAACGGCGTATACAAATCAAGTGTCTCGCGCGCAAGCATCGGATCACACGGCAGTTTTTCGGCTGCAAGCCAGCGCAGTGTTTGTAAACGCGAAGAGAGACGAATCAACACGATGCGCAAATCGGCAGCCATCGCCAACAGCATTTTGCGCAACATTTCTTTTTGATCGGTAGAATCCAGTGCGCCAGCATTTGCACCACTCGCCAACGAACCTAAGCGCGACAACGCATGGGTACCCTGCACTAACTGGGCAATCTCGGGGCCAAACCGATCGGCAACCGAATTCGGTACGTGCGCCTTGACCCCCGAGGCCTCGGTTGGCTCGGCGATAAACATCAGCAAGGCCGCCACACGCGTCGCCGCATCGGCTTGCATGGCTGCCAAAATTTGGGCTGAGCCAAGAGCATGCGCCAATAAGGTTTCTCCACCGGCCGTCAATTGCTCAGACAGTAAAGGCGTTACCCAATCAAGCGCACGCTGCAACAAAGACTCATCAGCGGGCACTAAGCCGCTGATCAACGTATGAAGATCTGTTGTAGAAACCTTAGACAACGTAATCCATTCAGTGATTCACCCTCACACTGCCGCAGTGACGACAATTTCAACTTTGTAGTCGGCACTTGCCAGACGGGCTTCGATGGTCGCGCGCGGTGGGGCGTTGCCCTCAGCCACCCAAGCATCCCAAGCTTTGTTCATACCATCAAACTCTTTCATGTTGGCCACAAAAATCTGCGCCATCAAGATACGCGTTTTATCGGTACCTGCTGTGGCTAGCAACTTATCGATCACAGCCAAAATTTGCCCAGTTTGACCCGTGATGTCTTGGGTGGTGTCATCGGCGACTTGACCTGCCAAATAGGCAACACCGTTATGCACGGCCATGTCAGACAGGCGCTTACCAACGTTTACTCGATTAATGTTACTCATAACAATCCTTAAATCAATTAGGCCGCAGGAAGTTCAAACACTTGACGCAAATACGCCAAGTACGCTTTATCGTCACACATCGTTTTTTCGGGTGCATCTGAAACCTTAGCCACGGGTTGCCCGTTACAGCGAATCATTTTCATGACAATCTGCAGCGGCTCGTGACCCAAGTCATTGGTCAGATTCGTGCCAATCCCGAAGGCGGTGCGGCAACGCCCCGCAAAACGACGCGTCAATTCAATCGCGCGTGGAAATGTTAACGCATCCGAAAAAATCAGGGTCTTGGTGCGTGCATCAACACGATTGGCCGCGTAGTGCGCAATCATGCGCTCACCCCAATCAAAGGGGTCACCCGAGTCGTGCCGTGCCCCGTCAAACAATTTGCAAAAGTACATATCAAAATCGCGTAAAAAAGCCTCGAGTCCATACACGTCTGACAGGGCAATCCCCAAATCGCCTCGGTACTCTTTGGCCCAGGTCTCAAGGGCGAACACCTGCGAGTCGCGCAACCGTGGCCCCAGTGCCTGGCAGGCTTGGAGGTACTCGTGCGCCATCGTGCCCAACGGCAACACGCCATGTTTCATCGCAAACCAAACGTTACTGGTGCCCGCAAAGTGCTCACCCATCTGCGCCTTCATGGTGGTGACAACTTCTTCGTGCCAAATATGCGAAAAACGTCTGCGCGTGCCGTACTCTGCCACGCGAAATTCAGCCAGATCGGTGGCGTCAAGCACCAACTTCATCTTAGTTTGCAGGCGCTTTCGACCTTCAGCCCAGTCGGGGTCTGTGCAAACATTACGAAAATACACCTCATTGACAATCGCCAAAACCGGAATTTCAAACAGAATTGTGTGCAGCCAGGAGCCTTTGACTGAGATGGCGATTTCACCAGGCAACTCACCCTCTGACACCTCGATGCATTTCTCGGGCAAGTGAAACAGGCCTAAAAAGTCAATAAAATCGCTCTTGATAAAACGCAAGCTTTTAAGATAGTCGAGTTCGCTTGGCTCAAACCGCAACTGACACAAAGCGTGAATTTCTTGACGAATTTCGTCAAGAAAAGGACGCAGATTCACCCCTTGCGTTCGGCATTTGTAGCGATATTCAACCTGCGCCGCCGGAAAATGATGCAAGACCACCTGCATCATGGTGAATTTATACAGATCTGTATCAAGCAGCGATTTGATAACCATTCGTGTCCCAACCCAATAAAATGACGCTCTAACCTACGTAAAACCTTAGCACAGACATTGGTCATCAAAAGGGTATCCCGACACGAGAGAGACGGTTTAGGTAAAATACTTTTTTATCTAAACGCTTCTTGGTAAACGATATGACGCACGTAGTGACTGAAAACTGTATCAAGTGCAAATTTACTGACTGTGTTGACGTCTGTCCGGTCGATTGCTTTCGTGAAGGCCCAAACTTTTTAGTCATCGACCCCGACGAATGCATTGACTGCGCCGTTTGTATCCCTGAATGCCCAGCGAATGCCATTTTTGCTGAAGAAGACGTTCCTCAAGATCAAATGAAATTTATCGCTCTCAATGCCGAGTTATCGCCGCTTTTTGCGAGCATCAGTCGAAGTAAAGGCGGTCTGCCTGACGCGGATGATTGGCTTGACGTCCCTGACAAACTCAAGCACCTTGAGCGGTAATTGACCCTCGCCGACTCGCTTGTACGCGCGCAGCAATGACTCAACCGTCGGTAGTCGCCCCCCGTTACACCAAGCAATCCGTGACGCATAAAACGGCTTGGGTAACTGAAAAGCTTTTCTCACTCACGGTCACTCGCCCACCTGGCTTTAAGTTTGTACCGGGTCAGTTTGCCAGGCTAGGGCTCGCCCTCGACCCCGCTGCACCTGAAACACCCAACGAGTGGCGTGCCTATTCGATGGTGTCGGCCCCAAACGAAAACGAACTAGAGTTTTATTCTGTGGTCGTGCCCGACGGTAAATTCAGTCCGCCTTTGGCAAGGTTGCGCGTCGGTGACGCACTGTGGGTCAACAACACCGTGTTCGGCTTTCTGACTCTAGACTCATTTGTCGATGGCGAAGATTTATGGCTGCTTGCAACGGGCACGGGGCTCTCGGCTTATTTATCCATGCTTCGCGACCCCGCTACATTCAAGCGCTTTAAGCGTATTGTTTTAGTGCACGGCGTTCGCCACGCCTTCGAACTCGCTTACCGAGATGAGCTTTTATCCTTGATGCAACAGCACGCTGGGCAGCTGACCTACTTACCCATCACCACACAAGAGCCGCTCACGCAACAGTTATCCCCCTCGCTTAGCCCAACGAGCCTCGCCCCCGCTCGTATCACCACCCTACTGAGCTCCGGCGAGCTTGAGCAACGGGCTGGTCTGTTGCTTGACCCAAGTCAAGCCAGAGTGATGCTGTGCGGCAACCCAGCAATGGTCACCGACATGCGCGGTCTACTTAGCGAACGGGGCTTTGCGGCTGGCAGACGCGGCGTGGCGGGCAATTTGGCCGTCGAAAACTACTGGTAACAGCGGTAAAATCAGTCGGCGCGTCGCACCGATACGACATTTTGCTGCGTTGCAATAGAAAACTCATCAAATCAGTGGTGTGTCTCCCAGATTAGGTGATAATCAAAGCCTCAAGCACACAACTGGATTCGCTCAATGCTTTATCAAATGCATGAAATGCAGCGCGCCCTCATGGCACCGCTCACCCACTTCAGTGAAGTCAGCGCCAAGTTATTCACGCATGCAGCAAGCCCCTTTGCCTACACCCCGCTAGCCAGACAAGTCGCCGCCAGTTACGAAATCATTTACCGCTTAGGTAAATCTTACGAAAAGCCTTCCTGGGGGATTCCGACTACCGAAATCGATGGCAAGTCAGTTGCGGTGGATCAAGAGGTGTCCTTGGCGCTTCCCTTCTGTAATTTGCTGCACTTTACGCGCGATCTGCCCGCTAAAGCACGCAAAGCCGATCCAACAATCTTGCTTGTTGCACCAATGTCTGGCCATCATGCGACGCTGTTGCGTGATACGGTTAGTGCCCTGCTGCCTAACCACGAAATCTACCTCACCGACTGGATCGATGCTCGCATGGTACCCCTATCAAAAGGTGCCTTCAGTCTGAACGATTATGTTCGTTATCTGCAGCAATTCATACGTTACTTAGGCCCCAACGTGCACCTGATGTCGGTGTGCCAGCCCACAGTGCCAGCCCTAGCGGCTGTGTCGCTGATGGCGACCAATAAAGACCCCTGTCTGCCCCGCACCATGACGATGATGGGGGGGCCGATCGACCCGCGCTGCTCACCAACCCAAGTCAATCGTCTGGCAACCACCAAGCCGTTTGAGTGGTTCGAACAAAAACTGATTCACACCGTGCCTGCGCAATATCCTGGTTCAGGTCGTCGCGTCTACCCCGGCTTCTTGCAACACGCTGGCTTTATGTCGATGAACCCTGACCGTCACGTGAAATCGCACTACGACTTCTATCTTGACTTGCTGCGCGGTGACGACGAAGACGCCGAGGCACATCGCAGGTTTTACAACGAATACAACGCTGTACTTGATATGTCAGAAGAGTTCTATCTGGATACCATTCGCACCGTGTTTCAAGAGTTTGCCTTACCCAATGGTACCTGGGAGATCGATGGCCAACTGGTCACCCCGAGTGATATTAAAACCGTGGCCTTGTTTACGATTGAAGGTGAGCTTGACGACATTTCAGGTGAGGGGCAAACACGCGCCGCTCAAGATTTGTGCTCAGGGATCCCGACCAAGCGCAAACAACATTACACCGCGCCTGAATGCGGTCATTATGGGATTTTTGCTGGGCGGCGCTGGCGCACGACCATCTGCCCTCAAATCACCGAGTTCGTTCGCAAATTCTAGCTTCTGTTTTGTTAGCACTTCAATCAGGTAACCCAACAGGTTGTCTGATTTCACTTTCTAAGACCATGCTTGCTCAACGCATCAATGCCCTGTTGCCTCAAACGCAATGCACGAAGTGCGGCTATCAAGGCTGCGAACCATACGCCCAGGCGATTGCCCTAGAAGGGGCTGCAATTAACCGTTGCCCTCCAGGCGGTGATGATGGTATCGCCGCCTTAGCCCTACTACTCAAGCAACCTATTGTTGAGCTCGACCGTAGTTGTGGCACGCATCAACCGCTGCAAGTTGCCGTGATTGACGAACAGTTTTGTATCGGTTGCACCCTTTGTATCCAAGCGTGTCCGGTCGATGCCATTATTGGTGCCTCAAAACTGATGCACACTGTTTTGTCAGAGCAATGCACAGGCTGCGACCTATGTGTGGCCCCCTGCCCCGTGGATTGCATCTCGATGGTGCCGGCGACCCCGCTTCGTGGCTGGACGCCGCAAGATGCGACGCGTTCGCGCGCGCACTTTGAAGCACGGCAACGGCGCTTGGCGCAACGGCCTGAATCGCTCAGGCAGTCGCAAGAGCTGGGCAACTCTAACGCGCGTGTATTGCCAGGGGTGACGACAGCAGAAACCGGCGCGCCTGATCAAGCAAGCAAACAGGCTGCCATTGCACAGGCGCTGGCACGTGCGCGTGCACGACGAGCACCTCGGGCTAACTCATAATCACTTAGATAGCTTGAGTCCTGAACCACTTAACAGCATCAGCCTCTCAGCCCACTGAGGCACATGCCAGCTTCTAAATAACGTACAGCCCAAGACTATGAACCCAGATAAGCGACGCG
Source organism: Bordetella parapertussis (assembly GCA_945874505.1). Classification (GTDB taxonomy): domain Bacteria; phylum Pseudomonadota; class Gammaproteobacteria; order Burkholderiales; family Burkholderiaceae_B; genus Zwartia; species Zwartia parapertussis_J. The sequence goes on from CAMCII010000021.1 coordinate 13,633, forward strand.
AGATTTTTACCCGCATGCAGGCAGCCAACCCGCAGCCCACCACTGAGCTCGAATACAAAAGCGATTTTCAATTGCTAATTGCTGTTCTGCTGTCAGCTCAAACAACCGATAAAGCTGTCAACCTGGCGACTCGAAAATTTTTTGCGAAGCACGGTACGCCTAAGGGCCTACTTGACTTGGGCGAGGTCAAGCTCGCCGACTATATCAAGACGATCGGTCTCTATAAAACCAAGGCAAAAAACGTACTGGCAACTTGTCAGATTTTGCTCGAGCAGCACAAGGGTAAGGTTCCGCAAACGCGTGAAGCCCTTGAGGCCTTGCCCGGGGTTGGACGTAAAACAGCAAACGTGGTGTTGAATACAGCCTTTGGCCAACCCACCATTGCTGTCGACACTCACATTTTTAGGGTGTCAAACCGAACAAAAATCGCCCCAGGCAAGGATGTCGTCACGGTTGAAAAGGGCCTCGAAAAATTTGTACCCGACGAGTTCAAACTCAACGTGCATCATTGGCTAATCTTGCATGGACGCTACATCTGCGTGGCACGTACCCCAAAATGCCCGCAATGCGGCATTGCCGATTTGTGTGAATACCGGCCAAAAACAAAGCCCTGAGCCTCGCAACCCAGCGGTGCCCCGTTTTGCACGACCGCGGCCACAAGCGACCTGTTCAGGCGCCAAGGGCAATTACTAAGACTAATCGCACCTATGACAAACCCCCATTCAGCTTTTGCTGCACATGCGCCATAATGCACCCTCGCATTCAAAAATTCTCTATTCGCAAAGATACGCATGAAAGACATCATCCTTGAGACAACCCATCTCACCAAGGAGTTTAAAGGCTTTGTGGCGGTCAACGACGTCTCGCTCAGTGTGCAACGAGGTCAGATTCACGCCTTGATCGGCCCCAATGGTGCTGGCAAGACCACCTGTTTTAATTTGTTAACTAAATTTTTGCCACCAACGCGCGGCAAGATTCAATTTAATGGTGTCGACATCACGGGCGATCGGCCCGCTCAGATTGCACGCCGCGGCATTATTCGCTCGTTTCAAATTTCAGCGGTGTTTCCGCACTTAACTGTGCTTGAAAATGTGCGCATTGGTTTGCAACGCCAAACTGGCATGTCGTTTCATTTCTGGAAAAGTGAAAACCGCTTGAACGAACTCAACGAGCGCGCTCAAGCGCTGCTTGAACAAGTCGACTTAGGAAGTTTTACAAACGAAATCACTGCCAGCCTGCCCTATGGACGCAAGCGCGCGCTCGAAATCGCCACAACCTTGGCTATGGAACCCGAATTGATGCTGCTTGACGAACCCACGCAGGGCATGGGCCACGAAGACGTTGATCGGGTTACCCAGTTGATCAAGCGCGTCAGTGTTGGGCGCACCATCCTGATGGTTGAGCACAACATGAATGTTGTATCTTCCATTGCAGACACCATCACAGTGTTGGCGCGAGGCGCCGTATTAGCCGAAGGCAACTATGCCCATGTTTCAAAAGACCCCTTGGTGATGGAAGCCTATATGGGTACCACCGAAGGCGAACTCGCCGGAGCACACGCATGAGCGCAGCTGCACTTGAAATCAAAGGCTTAAACGCTTGGTACGGCGAATCGCACATTTTGCATGGTATCGATCTGACCGTGCATCAAGGCGAAGTCGTCACCCTGCTGGGGCGCAATGGCGCAGGACGCACCACGACATTGCGGGCAATTCTGGGGCTAACAGGCGCACGCACCGGCTCGGTACGCATCGGTGGCGTCGAAGCCATCGACATGCCAACGTTCAAAATTGCCAAGCTTGGCTTGGGCTATTGCCCCGAAGAGCGCGGTATCTTTGCGAGCTTGTCTTGCGAAGAAAATCTGCTACTGCCACCTCCGGTTGGGGCGTTAGGCGGTGGAATGTCGCTGGCCGAAATTTACGAAATGTTTCCGAACTTGCTAGAGCGCCGCAATTCACCCGGCACGCGCTTATCGGGCGGTGAACAACAGATGCTAGCTGTAGCCCGCATCTTGCGCACCGGCGCCAACCTGTTGTTGCTCGACGAGATTTCTGAAGGTCTTGCGCCAGTGATTGTGCAGGCCTTAGGTCGCATGATCAAGATGCTGAAGGCTAAGGGCTACACCATTGTGATGGTCGAGCAAAATTTTCGTTTTGCTGCCCCCTTGGCAGACCGTTTTTATGTTGTAGAACATGGTCAAATCGTCGAGCATTTTGACGCCGTCGAGTTGCAGTCCAAGCAAGCTGTTTTGACAGAGTTGCTAGGCGTTTAGTCGCTATTTGACTTGTATGATGGCGTCTTTGTAGTCAGACGTCTTGTTTTTTATCGTTGCGTGTCGCAATCTTTCGGAGAACCAAATGAAACTTCGCACTCTAAGTGCCTCACTGATGTTGGCCGGTTTTGGCCTCGCTTCACAACCCGCTTTCGCCAACATTTCTGATGATGTGATTCGAATCGGTTTCGTGACCGACATGGCAAGCGTCTACTCTGATATTGATGGCCCTGGCGGCATCGAAGCGGCACGCATGGCCATCGCTGATATGGGCGGCCAAATCAATGGCAAAAAAATCGAACTACTGTTTGCTGACCATCAGAACAAAGCCGACGTTGCTGCGGCCAAGGCGCGCGAATGGTTCGATCAACAAAAAATCGATATGCTGATTGGTGGTACCAACTCTGGTGTCAATCTGGCGTTAGCCGGTATCGCTGCCGAAAAGAAAAAAGTCTTTATGGCGATCGGTGCAGCAGCCTCAGATCTGACTGGCGCACAATGCACACCCTACACCGTTCACTGGGCCTATGACACCGTGGCGCTTGCGCGCGGTACGGGTTCGGCGATTGTGAAGGCCGGCGGCAAATCTTGGTATTTCTTGACCGCTGACTACGCTTTTGGCCATGCGCTCGAGCGTGACACCGCAAACGTGGTGAAAGCCGCCGGCGGTGAAATCAAAGGCCAAGTTCGCGCGCCACTGAACTCTTCAGACTTTTCATCGTTTTTATTGCAAGCGCAAAGCTCAAAGGCTCAAATTTTGGGCTTAGCGAACGCGGGTGGTGACACGATCAACTCGATTAAAGCGGCAAATGAATTCGGTATCGGCAAAACCATGAAACTTGCCGGCTTGCTGATTTTCATTAATGATATTCACTCGCTAGGTTTGAACGTCACCCAAGGCATGCAATTCACTGACGGCTGGTACTGGGATCAAAACGACGAAACCCGCGCTTGGTCGGCTAAGTTTGAAGCGAAAGTTAAGCGTAAGCCTTCGATGATTCAGGCGGGCGACTACTCTGCCGTTTCGTTTTATTTGAACGCAGTGAAGGCGACCGGTAGCGACGACGGTGACACTGTGATGAAATGGATGAAGTCCAACAAGGTCAACGACATGTTTGCCAAAAATGGCTACGTGCGCCAAGACGGTCGTATGGTTCATGATATGTTTTTGATGGAAGTCAAAAAGCCGTCTGAATCAAAAGGCCCTTGGGATTATTACAAGCAAATCGCAGTGTTGCCTGGTGAGTCTGTCTTCACCACGCTTGCTGAATCTACCTGCAAACTTATCAAGAAGTAAGCACAATCAAACCTTCGGTGCGCACTGGTGCACCGAAGGTTTATTTTGTTGACTCTGCACCCTTGGCGTTCTGATTCACAATGATCACTATTTTCGGCATACCTCTTCAAGCGTTTCTCGGCCAGCTCTTGCTGGGCTTAGTGAACGGTTCTTTTTACGCCATTTTGTCTCTTGGTCTGGCGGTGATTTTCGGCTTGCTGAACGTCATTAACTTCGCGCACGGCGCGTTGTACATGTTTGGCGCCTTTTTAGCCTGGATGGGCATGTCTTATTTTGGCCTGAGCTACTGGGTCATGCTGGCACTTGCGCCCGTGATTGTGGGTCTGTTTGGCATCCTGATTGAAAAGGTGTTACTCAAGCATCTTTACAAGCTTGATCATTTGTATGGACTGCTGCTCACCTTTGGCATCACTCTGTTAATGGAAGGTCTATTTCGCAGCTTCTATGGCGTCTCTGGTCAACCGTACTCAACACCCGAAGCCTTGCGCGGCGCCACTAACCTAGGCTTCATGGTGCTACCGAACTACCGTGCCTGGGTCGTAGTTGCCTCGTTGGTGGTGTGTTTTGTAACCTGGTTTGTGATTGAGCGGACCCGCTTGGGTGCCCTCTTGCGCGCCGGCACTGAAAATCCTCGGCTGGTTGAAGCCTTTGGCGTGAATGTGCCCTTAATGATCACGCTCACCTACGCCTTTGGCGTGGCACTTGCTGGGTTCGCGGGTGTGTTGGCTGCCCCGATTTTGCAGATTTCTCCGCTGATGGGGTCAAACCTGATCATCGTGGTGTTTGCTGTAGTTGTGATCGGTGGGATGGGTTCGATTTTAGGTGCGATTGTGACTGGTCTTGGCCTGGGTTTGATCGAAGGTTTGACTAAAGTATTTTGGCCTGAGGCCTCAAGCACGGTGGTGTTCATCATCATGGCGATCGTGTTGTTGCTACGTCCAGCAGGTCTGTTTGGAAAAGAAAAATGAATCGTCAAGCGCTTGGTTATATTTTATTTGTTGCATTTCTGGCAGCGATTCCCGTACTCGGAATCTATCCGATCTTTGCCATGAAAATCATGTGCTACGCCTTATTTGCGTGTGCCTTCAATTTGCTGCTGGGCTATACAGGCTTGCTGTCGTTTGGGCACGCAGCCTTTTTAGGTGGTGCTGCGTATGCCTCAGGGCATGCCATCAAAGCCTGGGGGTTTTCGCCTGAACTTGGTATTCTGTACGGTGTGGCGATTGCTGGCGTAATGGGCGTTGTCATGGGCGCGTTGGCAATTCGCCGAAGTGGCATCTACTTTGCGATGATCACGATGGCGCTCTCGCAGATGGTCTACTTCTTTTTTCTACAAGCGAAATTCACGGGTGGTGAAGACGGTCTACAAGGCGTACCGCGCGGTACCTTGTTTGGCTTAATTGATCTTAAAAGCGATCTCAATTTGTATTACGTCGTGATGGTAATTTTTATCGTGGGATATCTCATCATTTGGCGCACAGTACATTCGCCCTTCGGTCAGGTACTCAAAGCCATTCGCGAAAATGAACCGCGCGCCATATCCCTTGGGTACGATGTCGAGCGCTTCAAGCTCTTAGCCTTTGTGTTATCTGCGTTGCTGGCGGGCTTGGCGGGCTCAGCCAAGATGCTGATTTTTGTATCGGCAACCTTGTCAGATGCCACGTGGCAGATGTCGGGCTTGGTGATTTTAATGACGCTGATCGGTGGCATGGGAACGTTAGTGGGCCCAGTCATTGGCGCCTTTATTGTGGTGCTGCTTGAAAACAAAGTTGGCGATTTTGGTGCCGCGATCGCCAAATATACTGGTGTTGAATGGTTTCAACGTTTAGGCGAGTCTGTCACCATTGTGATCGGTTTGATTTTTGTGATTTGCGTACTTGCCTTTAGGCGTGGCCTAGTGGGTGAAGCCAATGCCTGGCTTGAAAAGCGTAAAAGTCTTTCGACCCGAGCCTAGGTTCGAAGGTTACGGGGCAGTGCCGCAGCGCGCCTGGGTGGGCAGATTGTCTTGGTCCGCTTTGCGGACTGCCCTCGGCGTGCTGGTCTGGACGGCGGCGGCCCAAACTCGCTTCGC
>CAMCII010000022.1 GCA_945874505.1 Bordetella parapertussis
TTTGATTTACCACGCTTGGCAGCAGCACTGGATGCCAGTCGCGATCTGCAGTTTGACTACCTTGGTCTGCAAACGCTGTACGACCGTTACTTTTTGCACCTGCGCGGCCAGCGCATTGAACTGCCGCAGGTGTTCTTCATGCGAGTTGCGATGGGTTTGGCGATAGCTGAAATCGATCGCGAAGCGCGTGCCATCGAGTTCTACCAAATCCTGTCGTCGTTTGACTTCATGAGCTCAACGCCCACACTCTTTAACGCGGGCACCTTGCACTCACAGCTCTCGTCCTGCTATCTCACCACCGTGTCAGACGACCTCGACGGCATCTACGAAGCCATCAAAGAAAACGCCTTGCTTGCCAAATACGCTGGCGGCTTAGGCAACGACTGGACACCCGTTCGTGCGATGCGCAGTCACATCAAAGGCACTAACGGCGAAAGTCAGGGCGTCGTTCCGTTCTTGAAAGTCGTCAACGACACCGCCGTGGCCGTTAACCAAGGTGGTAAACGCAAGGGCGCAGTTTGCTGCTACCTTGAATCATGGCACTTAGATATTGAAGAGTTTCTCGAACTGCGCAAAAACACCGGTGACGAGCGTCGTCGCACCCACGACATGAACACCGCCAACTGGATCCCTGACCTGTTCATGAAGCGCGTGCTAGAGGGTGGCAACTGGACTCTGTTTTCACCGTCAGACTGCCCAGACCTGCATGACAAAGTTGGCGCAGCCTTTGAAAAAGCCTACGTCGGCTACGAAGAGAAAGCTGCACGTGGCGATTTGCCCCTGCACAAGACAATGCCTGCGACAAACCTGTGGCGCAAGATGCTGTCGATGCTCTTTGAAACCGGCCATCCTTGGATCACCTTCAAAGACCCGTGCAACATTCGTTCGCCACAGCAACACGTTGGCGTAGTGCACAGCTCAAACCTCTGCACCGAGATCACCTTAAACACCAACGACTCTGAAATCGCAGTGTGCAACCTGGGCTCGGTGAACTTGCTCGCGCACCTTAAGCACAATGCCGATGGCACCCAGTCGCTCGATCAAGACAAACTGCAACGCACGATCAAAATTGCGATGCGCATGCTCGACAACGTGATCGATATTAACTATTACGCTGTGGACAAAGCGCGTAACTCAAACGTGCGTCATCGCCCAGTTGGGTTAGGCATTATGGGATTTCAAGATTGCCTGCATGTGATGCGCGTGCCTTACGCGACGCAAGCCGCCATCGAATTCGCAGATCGCTCGATGGAAGCCGTTTGTTATTACGCCTACAGCGCCTCGAACGAACTCGCTGCAGAACGCGGCCGCTACGCAAGCTTTGATGGTTCGTTGTGGTCGCGTGGCATTCTGCCGCATGACTCGATCGCACTGCTGCGCGAACATCGCGGTGGTTATGTTGAAGTCGATGAATCAACAACGCTTGATTGGGATTCGTTGCGCGCACGCATCAAAACACACGGCATGCGTAACTCTAATTGCGTTGCAATTGCCCCAACCGCAACAATATCGAATATTATTGGCGTGTCTGCATGCATCGAACCAACATATCAAAACTTGTACGTTAAATCGAACCTCTCCGGCGAGTTTACTGTGGTCAACGAACACCTCGTTCGTGACCTCAAAAAACTGGGCCTCTGGGATGAAGTGATGGTCGCCGACTTGAAGTACTTCGACGGCAGCTTGTCCCGAATTGATCGCGTCCCCGCTGATTTGCGTGCGCTATACGCCACTGCTTTTGAAGTTGAGCCGACTTGGATCGTTGAGTGCGCAGCACGTCGCCAAAAATGGATTGATCAAGCGCAATCGCTCAATATTTACATGGCGGGTGCCTCTGGCAAAAAACTGGATGACACCTATAAGCTTGCTTGGTTGCGCGGTTTGAAAACTACGTACTACCTGCGTACGCTTGGTGCGACGAGTGCAGAAAAATCAACAGGTCGAGGTGGTGAACTCAATGCGGTCAACGCTGCGGGTGCCGGTTCAACCAGTGGTACGTTTGCGGCAAGTGCGCCTCAGGCAATGCCCGAGCCCGAAATTCTGGGCGCGGCCTGCACCATGAGACCTGGTGACCCAGGTTTCGAAGAGTGCGAAGCCTGCCAATAACGAGACCGAGAAAAAATAATGTTGACCTGGAACGACGAACCCGCCACTCAACCTGCACCCCCAGCGGGCGCAGGCTTGATGCCACAAGCCTTGGCGCAAGCCATGGCAGCCTCATTGCCCTCACGCGCCGCAAGCGGCGTGTTTGGCGACTCTGCCTTACCAACACCCGGCCTCAAAGAAGCCCCCGTCGCGGTCAACACGGCTACCCGTGTCAACGCCGCCGACAAACGAATCATCAATGGTCAAACTGATGTCAATCAACTGGTGCCATTTAAATATAAATGGGCCTGGGAAAAATACATCGCCACTTGCGCCAACCACTGGATGCCGCAAGAAATTAATATGTCGCGCGACATTGCTCTCTGGAAAAACCCCACGGGGCTGACTGAAGACGAGCGTCGCATCATCAAACGTAATCTCGGGTTTTTCGTCACCGCAGATTCTTTAGCTGCCAACAATATTGTTCTGGGCACCTATCGCCACATTACGGCTCCTGAATGCCGTCAATTTTTACTGCGTCAGGCGTTTGAAGAGGCGATCCATACCCACGCTTATCAATATATCGTTGAAAGCTTGGATCTGGATGAGTCAGAAATCTTTAACGCCTACAACGAAGTCCCTTCGATTCGGGCAAAAGATCAGTTTCTGATTCCATTTATTGATGCCATCGCCGATCCACACTTCAAAACCGGTACGCTTGAAAACGATCAAACGCTGCTTAAATCCTTGATCGTTTTTGCCTGCCTAATGGAAGGCCTGTTCTTTTATGTCGGCTTTACGCAAATCCTTGCTCTCGGTCGGCAAAACAAAATGACAGGCGCCGCAGAACAGTACATGTACATTTTGCGCGATGAGTCGATGCACTGTAATTTTGGCATCGACCTGATCAACACCATCAAGCTCGAAAATCCACAGCTTTGGACACCAGCCTTTCGTGAAGAGATTCGTGCGTTGTTCGCCAAAGCTGTTGACCTTGAATACGCCTATGCCGAAGACACCATGCCGCGCGGCGTGCTCGGCCTAAATGCGCCGATGTTCAAGTCGTACCTCAGATTTATCGCTAATCGTCGTTGCCAGCAGATCGGCATTGAACCGCTATTCGCGCAAGAAGAGAACCCCTTCCCGTGGATGGCAGAAATGATCGACTTAAAGAAAGAGCGTAACTTTTTTGAAACACGTGTCATTGAGTATCAAACCGGCGGTGCCCTTAACTGGGAATAATCCGCAAGTTTGCACTCAAGACGCTGCAGTACTTTCCAGAAGGCGGCGACAAGCGCCCTCTGGTGCCATTTGAATTGGTTCGTGCCCTTTAGGCGAGAGGCAGTTCAAATGGCTGTGCCGGATTCATTAGCACAAACCGCTTCGCTACCGATATTTGGTAGTGGCTTGTGCCGATGAATAACTCGGGCGAAACGAAATCCCATGGTGGGATCAGTCAAGCACGGGTTTAACGTTTGGGACCCTGAACTAAGGAGTATTACCATGGCAACAGCCAAGAAAGCAGCAAAGAAAGCCCCTGCCAAGAAAGCCGCAGCTAAGAAAAAGCCAGCAGCTAAAAAGGCAGTTAAAGCAGTCAAGAAAGTTGTAGCCGCAGCCAAGAAAGTCGTTAAAAAAGCTGTCAAGAAAGTAGCAAAAAAAGCAGCGGCCAAAAAGCCAGCAGCTAAGAAAGCAGCGGCCAAAAAGCCAGCAGCAAAAAAAGCCGTAAAGAAAGTGGCAAAAAAAGCAGCGCCTAAAAAAGCTGCCAAAAAGCCAGCAGCAAAAAAAAAATAGTTAAAAAGCCAGCAGCTAAAAAGCCGGCAGCCGCTGCCCCCTCGACAGCAGCAGCACCAGGTGCAAAAACTGCCCTGAATCCTGCAGCGTCGTGGCCTTTCCCTACGGGTGGCCGTCCCTGAGCTTAATAGCGCAGGTTTAGCAAGTTCAAACCGTCCGGTTCTCCGGACGGTTTTTTTATGGCGCTACCGCGTGCGACGTCATTCATTACGCACGCACTGCCTCAGCCCCGGCGCTGGTATTTTGTCTGAGCAAAATACGCAGCTCTGGTGCTGCGTCAGTGCTGGGGTGGTGAAGAGTCGTGCCATCGCCGCCGCCAGCGTTCATCTTCGCCACCAAGCTCAGAAGCTGCGATAATGTCGCCGAGGCTCCGCCTCGTGATTGTCAGTCATCCCTCTCGTGCTCGCCGCGAGGCATTTACCGGAGTTGCCACATGCTTGGCGAAATCCTACGCTTTCTACTAGAAATTGTTTTTTCACTTTTAGGTGCTGCCTTACTGGCAAGAGCCTGGATCTATGCGGTCAAGCTGCACCCCTTTAATCCAATGTCGCAGGCAATACACCAAGCGACTAACTGGTTGGTTCAACCACTACGAAGCATCGTCCCTTCGGGTAAGGGTTTCGATGGCGCCAGTTTGGTCGGCGCGTATTTGATTGCAATCGTTTTTCTATCTCTGCTATGGCTCGCCGCAACGGGAAGCATGCTCAGCCCCAAGCTCATCCCAAGCTTACTAGGGGCCGCCTTGGTCACCGTCGCACGCTGGGCATTCAACCTAATAGTCTGGCTCACCCTGATCCACGCCGTCCTGTCATGGATTAATCCGCTGGCGCCGATCATGCCCGTGCTACGTACCTTAACCGCTCCTCTGCTTGAGCCGATTAAACGCATTATGCCCAATCTGGGCAGTCTTGATCTATCGCCACTCGTCCTGTTGGTCTTGGCTCAAATCGCCCTGATGATCTTAAACCGCATCAGCTTTACCTTACTTGGGATTTGACGGTGCGGGCAAACCTGCCAAACCAATGCACGGCAGTTGCGCCAACGCGTGAGCGATCTCTACGCTTGCTCACAATCTTGACAAGTGCACTCATTTTGTGGGGTTCAACTGCCCCACTCGGCCGTACCCAGACGTTACCAACAGCCCCTCTATCCCCAACCTTAACTCCAACGGCAAGCTCGGCAAAAAATCCAGTCGCAAGTCCCTCCTCTCAGGCCACTGAGCGCAATGCCTCTGACATTGACTCGCAACAACAAGAGATGCAAAAGCGCTTGGCTGCGACGCAAGCCGATTTGGCCAAAGCACAAAATGCCCTGAAAGAGACTAGTGCACTTGACCCTAGCGCCCTAGCCCTTGCCAAAGAACGCCTCGAAGACCTATCGCATCAAAGCGACGTTTATACGCAGATTATTGATAATCTCAAAAATTTACGCCGTTTAAGCAACAAACTCGAAAATGCCCGCAACGAGAAACTTGCCTGGAAGCCTCCTTCTGGCGTTGCCCCTTGGCCACTGTCGGTTGCTGACGATTTACAATTTGAGATCTTACGTACGCAATCGCAAATTCAGTATTTAGCGCAACGCCGTTCAATCATTGATGAACAACTATCTGAACTAAAAAAATCACGCGCAACAGTTGAAGCTGAGCTGCGCCAAAGTACTCAAAAATCGCTGGGGCTCACAGCGTCCAGCACCCAGAGCAATAAACTGCAAAACGCCAACGAGCGACGTCTGGTTCGCCTCAATCTCGAGCTGTTCAATTTTTCGGTTGATAGCGATACCATTCTTGTTGAGCAACGCACTGCCGCACTGGTGCTGGCTTCGCTCAAGCAAACCTGGGATTTCTACCAGCACCGCTTTAGTTTTTCGACAAACGACTTCAATAAGATTAGTCAGGGTATCGAAAAGACGATCGAACAGCTCCGCCTCAAAGAGCAGCAAGCGAGCAATCGCATTAATCGAACACTTGAACAAGCAGCCCTGGCCAAAGCTCGACTCGATCAACTTGAGACGACGCCCAACGTGAGTGCTGAGTTAGTCGTTGCTGCACGCCGCAACTGGCGTACCGCAGATGTGCTGGCCGAGGCATCTCTGATTGAGCGTGAAAAATATCGTACCCAGATTGACCTAAATCTTCTTTCCCAACAGTTTTGGGAGATTCGGCACAAACTGTATTCAAACACCGATATCGTCAGCGACCTTGGCAACATGGTGCTTCGCCAACAAACCCTGACTAAGCAACTTTCTCAAGGATCGGCCTACCTGACACAAATCATCGCTGATAAAGCACAAGCAGCGTTTGACCTCACGACACAACTTCAACAAGCCACTGACCCTGCAGAGAAAGCCTTTTTGAGTGGGTTGCTTACCCCAATTTCTCAGCAAATTGATACAACGCGTAGCCTGTATGTCTTGATTGGCCGCATGCATCAATATCTGCAGATTGTGAAAGCCGAACTCGACTATGCCGATACAAACAAGACCTTCATTCAACGGATCGAGGCGGCGCGCGCCGTCGTGGTAGGGCTGAGCAAAGGCATCTGGAACTACGAACTCTTTGTGATCGACGACTCGGTCGTAGTGGATGGACGCGAGATTAAAACCAAACGTGGGATCACAATTGGGAAAACAGCCGGTGCCATCATTATTTTGTTTTTTGGTTTTAGTCTAATCTCTGGTTTGATTCGCCGCACCCTGACACTCGCGGTCAACAAGGCCAACCTAGGGTTGACTAAGTCTGTCGTGTTGGGGCGTTGGCTCACATTGATTGCCGGCTTCACGCTCATTGTGACCGCCTTGAACCTAGTCGATATTCCACTCAGTGCCTTTGCTTTTCTAGGCGGCGCGTTAGCAATTGGTGTTGGTTTTGGCACGCAAAATATTTTAAAAAATCTCATCAGCGGCGTCATGCTTTTGGTTGAAAAACCGATTCGCATTGGTGACCAGGTTGAAATCGATAATACTGTAGGTACAGTCACCTCGATCGGCATGCGCTTTTCAACCGTTCACGGCCCGCAAGGCAATGACATTCTGATACCGAATAGTGTCTTGGTTGAACAAAAACTTATCAACTGGACCTACTCGACACCGAGCGCTCGGAAAGATGTACGTGTCACGGTGGGCTATCGCTCAAACGTTGATACCGTTCGCGAAATTCTTTTTGCTGCAAGCAAAGACAATCCACACGTGCTAGGCACGCCCACCCCACTCATTACCTTAGAAGACTTTGGCGACAACGGGCTCGTGTTCAACCTGCGCTTTTGGGTCTCTCTACAATCTGGCGTCCCAGCCAACGAGATACAAAGCGATCTGAGGATCAAGATTCTTCAGGCGTTTGAACAAGCCGGAATTGAATTACCGTTTCCGCAACGCACCTTGATGTTTGATCAAGAGAGCCCTCTGTCTGTGCAACTACAACCCAGCATACCGGCGAAGCCAAGCGCGCTTTAGCTATTGACCAGACATCGGTGCGACCCGTGTTGGGCCCGCGCCACTCACCACCTGCACTCGTTGATTCAGCACCAAGGGCACATCCGCCTCTTGAGCAATCACACGCGTCTCGCCGTTATCTAATCGCACGGTAATTTCAAGGCCGTCTTTTTTGCCGACTCGGTCTTCAACTGCATCACCAGCCAACGCACCCAAGATGGCACCCCCTAATACTGCCAGCGTGCGCCCGGTGCCACCACCCAACGTACTACCGATCACGCCACCCACCGCACCACCAGCAACCACACCAGCACCTGAAGTACGATCATTTTGAATCGTGATCGGACGAACATTGACGATCGTGCCATTGCGCACGACTTGATCGCGTTGCGCTTGCCCATAGGTATAGACGTTGGCCGAAGCGCTTGGCTTGGCGCAACCAGACACTAAGGCAACACTGGCGAGCAGCGTCACACCGAGCGCCAAGCGGACATTAGCCTTGGACACAACGCGAATAACTAAATTCATAACAAACTCCAAAAAAATTTCAATAGCTAGCCTGGTAAGTGACTACCGTAGTGAGCATGCAACAGTGCGTCGATTTCAGCTCGCGAGGGCGCGTGGTTTTGCGGCCCACGTGACGCAATTTTAATTGAACCCATCAAGTTGCCAAGCTTACAGGCCTCGATCCAGGTCCAGCCCAGCGTCAGTGCATAGAGCAAGCCGCCTCGATGCGCGTCGCCACAGCCTGTTGGGTCAAGCACTGCGGCAGGGATCACTGGAGCAATGTGATGCTCTTGCCCCTCAGTGTGCAGGGTTGCACCGCCCGCCCCGCGGGTCACCACCACCGCCTGCAAATTCTTTGCTAGTTGCGCCACTGTTTTACCGGTACGTTGCTCAACCACACTCGCTTCATAATCATTCACAGTCAGTGCCTGTGCCAAGGCAAGCATGTCTAAGATATCTTTGCCATCGAATAACGGCATCGCCTGACCCAGATCAAAAATAAACGGTGTCCCTTGAGCCTGCAGTCGCTTTGCATGCGCCATCATGCCAGCCTTGGAGTCAGGTGCAACGATCGCCCAAGCGGCTTGTTGCCCGGTTAAATCATTGTCTGCAGAACGGTCCATCGCACCTGGATGAAACGCTGTAATTTGATTGTCATCCAGATCAGTCGTGATAAAGCATTGCGCAGTCAAGGTGTCAGGCAAGCTCTGAATCATGCTCGTATTGATTCCGAATTGCTCAAAACGTTGCAGGTAGTCAGTCGCGTCTTCACCTACCGTTGCGACAGGTATCGGATTACCTCCAAGCAACTTCAAATTGTAGGCAATATTGCCTGCACAGCCACCAAATTCACGGCGCATTCTGGGTACCAAAAATGACACACTTAACGCATGAATACGATCGGGCAAAATATGCTCTTTAAAACGACCATCAAACACAGCAATCGTGTCAAAGGCCACTGAACCACAAATCAATACCGGCTTAGTCATACTAGTCTCTTAGGGAAAAAATCGATTGAGGTGAGCACTGCTGATCTGTAAACCGTTGACAACAACCGGCACACTGAGATGCACTTCTTGATTCGCGCCAAACGGTTTGGCAACCATGGATTCAGGCAAATACAACTCAGGGGCAAGCACCTTTCTGATCACCGGCGTGCCCGACGCATCTTTGAGTTCGACTGAAAGATGCGGCCAAGGTTGAACCTTATCGAAGCGATTACGCATTGAAAACTTAAGTGTCAAGTTGCTTGACTGACCTTCGGCTTGGTCGGCAGCAGGTTGTTCGAGTGCGATGGGAGTGACCGAAATACGCTCAAGGTGTCGCACGAACGAGACTTCGCATCTTAGCTGAACGCAAGCCGCGCGCGCCGTTGGCAGCAAGCTTGGCACACGAGTCACTAACTCGTTGCGATAGACATAAGCCAATTGCATCAATAACACTGACCCAGCCAAAACCACCATGACGAACCAAAGTCCGCGGCGCAAGCCATCCAGAGGCGTCTCGTCGATTAAAAAATCGGGGGTGCCGCGCCCCACTAATGACCGGTTCTTACCACGCAACCTTGCCTCGCCTTGCACCCGAAGCACCGACCCACGCTCGAGTGCGGGCTCAGGGCCAAGTGTCGGCTCTACACCAAGCGTTGGTTCGCGGTCACGCGCCGGTGCTTGATAAAAAAAAGGCTCTGGCTGTAATGCTGCCAGGGGTTCTTCGGATTCACGCTCAAGCTCAGCGCCGGTTTGCGCTCGACGCCGCAGCACCGAAGGCGCACTGAGTTCTTGCGCGGGTCCTCTAACTGATAAACGATGGGGTACACGGCTCGCCCCGGCCTCGCGTTCAGCACTGAGTGCACGCCGTTCGGATGGGCTGAGCTCTTGCTCAATACCTTGAGGGGGTGTCAACACCTGTGTGGTCGGGGTTTCGCTTAAATTGGCCGCGCGTCGAGTTAATACCGGCAACTGACTTTCGAGCGTTACATGCCCGTCAAAAATATGGGTGCAATTGCCGCACCTGACTAGGCCCTCATGCACGCGCAACTGCTCAAGCGAGACCATAAAGTCGCTTTGGCACTTAGGACAACGCGTGACAAGACTCATTCAATCGCCTCAGAAATCGACGTCAACATTCAAAAATATGCACGACTCGCGTCAGGATTTTGTACCAGCCAAACACACCCAACCATCGCGTGTCTGCCAGACTGTCAGCAGCAACCAAGGCGCGTACGTAGCCGCGACTTCTTGCGCCTGTCGCTCAAGGACTCCTGACAAAATCAATTGTCCACCCGAACGCACACGGCCCGCAAGCATTGGCGCGAGAACTTTAAGCGGATTAGACAAAATATTGGCCACAACTACATCAAAATGTCCGTCAGACAAGTCGTCAGGTAGCATTGACTGCACAATGACGTTGTTGGTCTGTGCATTATCACGCGTCGCCTGCACGGCCTGCTCATCGATATCAACACCGGTCGCTTGACCGGCACCCAGCAACACGGCGGCAATCGCCAAAATACCCGAGCCACAGCCATAATCCAACACCGTCGCGCCCTTGGGCATTTCGTCGGCCAACCACTCTAAGCAGAGATGCGTGGTGGGATGACTGCCTGTACCAAACGCTAAACCCGGATCAAGCTGAATCGCAATCCGGCGAGGCTCGTCTGCCACCGGCATTTGATCAGCGTGCCAGCTCGGCACAATCAGGATTCGAGTGCCTACCGTAATTGGGCCGAACTGCGCTTGTGTCAGACGTACCCAATCTGCATCGGGCACTTGTCGCATATGCCAAGGCAACTCAGACGTGTCGTCAAGATCGAGGCGCGCTGCCGCAAGCAATTGCTCGGGGTCGGTGCCGTCGGCTAGCAAGACAATCACTCGATTACGACTCCAGGCCTGCGTGTTGGGTTCGCTGCCGGGTTCACCAAACAAAGGTTGCTCGTCATCGGTGTCTGAGTCGGCGTCTTCAACCGACACCGACAGCGCCCCACATTCGAGTAACGCGTTAGACAACGGCTCAGCCAAGGCACCCGGACACAACAACACCAATTCACGCATGAGAGTTTCCGTTAGCGAGACGCTAAAAATCTATGTGACTTGACAACGACCTTTTGGGAGCCCTGCGCGAGGCGACTCGAAAAATCGTTCAGCAAGGCACCTTCAAGGTCGGGCGGCAAGCTTATGTTCAAGGTAATGAATACTTGTGCCACCGGCCATAAAACGACTGTCAGCCATCAAGTCGCGATGCAAAGGTATGTTGGTTTTAATCCCCTCAACAACCATCTCGGATAACGCAATGCTCATACGCGCGACGGCCTGCTCGCGGGTATCACCATACGTGATCACTTTAGCAATCATCGAGTCGTAATACGGCGGCACAAAATAGCCATTGAACACGTGCGAATCAATCCTGACACCAGGGCCGCCTGGCGTGTGCCAGTTTGTGACGCGCCCTGGGCTTGGCACAAACGTGAACGGATCTTCGGCGTTAATACGGCACTCAAGCGCATGGCCTTTAAAACTGATGTCACGCTGACGTAAGGTAAATTTTTCGCCAGCCGCCACACGAATCTGCTGTTGCACCAGATCGATGCCAGTGATCAGTTCAGTCACGGGATGCTCAACCTGTATGCGGGTGTTCATCTCGATAAAGTAAAACTCATCGTTTTCGTACAAAAATTCAAAGGTGCCGGCGCCACGATATTGCATTTTGCGGCACGCCTCGGCGCAACGCTCGCCAATACGTTCGATCAATTTACGGGCAATGCCAGGGGCTGGAGCCTCTTCGATCACTTTTTGATGGCGACGCTGCATAGAACAATCGCGTTCGCCCAACCAGACTGCGTTGCGACCGCCGTCTGCCAACACTTGAATTTCGATGTGGCGCGGATTTTCAAGAAACTTTTCGAGGTAGACCTCGGGGTTGTTAAACGCCGCGCCCGCTTCAGATTTAGTCATTGCCACCGAATTAAGCAAAGCGGCCTCAGTGTGCACCACACGCATGCCCCGACCGCCGCCACCACCCGCAGCCTTGATGATGACCGGGTAGCCAACCTCAGAGGCCAGCCGAAGAATTTCAGCAGGATCTTCAGGCAACGCACCGGGCGAACCAGGCACCACTGGCACGCCAGCTTCGATCATGGCTTGCTTGGCACTCACCTTGTCGCCCATTAGACGAATCGACTCTGGGCGCGGACCAATAAATACGAAACCACTTTTCTCAACGCGATCGGCAAAATCAGCGTTTTCAGATAAAAAGCCGTAGCCTGGATGAATCGCTTCGGCATCGGTGACTTCGGCCGCGGCAATAATGGCTGGCATATTTAAGTAACTATCGCGCGAGGCAGCCGGGCCAATACATACTGACTCATCGGCAAGGCGCACATACTTTGCCTCGCGATCGGCCTCAGAATGCACGACTACCGTTTTGATACCCATTTCGCGACAAGCGCGTTGGATCCGTAGCGCGATTTCGCCACGGTTGGCGATCAGAATCTTTTCAAACATGTCAGACGATCACAAAAAGCGGTTGACCGTACTCGACGGGTTCGCCGTTTTCGACCAGAATCTCGGTGACCACGCCAGACTTATCCGCCTCAATCTCGTTCAAGAGCTTCATTGCCTCAATAATGCAAAGGGGCTCACCTTCTTTAACGGTTTGCCCAACTTCGACAAACACTGCAGAACCCGGGTTGGCGGCGCGATAAAAGGTACCAACCATCGGAGCCTTGACCGTATGACCAGGGGCCACCGGAGCAGCTTCTGGGGCTGCGCTACCTGCAACGCCCGCCGCAGGCGCATAACTTGGTGCCGCGACCGGTGCAGCGTAAGCAACCGGCTGGTGGGCTTGCGAGAACTTCACGATGCGGACCTTGCCTTCGCCCTCAGTGATTTCGAGCTCGGCGATGCCAGATTCTGACACAAGATCGATCAAGGTTTTGAGTTTTCTGAGATCCATAATTGATATTTCCGTAAAGTTCTAAATTGAACAGCTTTGGGCCAGACAGGCCTTAAACCGTTTGCGAAGACTGCACGGCAAACCGAACAGCAGCTTCGTACCCATAGGGGCCTAAGCCCACAATAACCCCCGCTGCTAACTCAGACAAGTAGGAGTGGTGGCGAAAAGTTTCGCGTTTGTAAACGTTTGAAAGATGCACTTCAATGAAGGATATCTTGACCGCAGCCAAGGCATCACGAATCGCCACGCTCGTGTGCGTGTAAGCACCTGCGTTAATCACAATAAAGTCGGTGCTGTCAGTGCGTGCCGCCTGGATGCGGTCGACCAATTCGCCTTCGTGGTTGCTTTGATAGGCCGTGAGCGTAGCGCCCAAAGCGCTTGCCACAGCGACGAGATGGGCCTCAATCTGTGCCAAGGTCGTGTGGCCGTAGAGGTGCGGCTCGCGTAACCCTAGCAAGTTCAAGTTTGGACCATTCAGGACAAGAATACGTTGTGCCATGCGTAGGGCTCGTGTGAGGGATAACAGGTCAAACGATAAAGAATCGAAAATCAAAAAACCAACTAAACAGAGCGCATTTTTACGCTAATTGCTGTGATTTGTCTATCTACGTCTTCGATTTTGTAACGAGACGATCAATGCGCTGCCGTAGATCGTTGGGCTCAACTTGACCAAGAATTGAGTCGAAAATGCTACCATTTGCATCGAATAGCAGGGTAAAAGGCAAACCACCCGCACTATTCCCTAACTCACGAACCATCGCAATCCCAGCATGGCCAGCAACTAGCAGCTGGTACGATATCGGTATTTTAGCAACAAATTGAGCGATGTTTTGCGCCGTATCGATACCAATGCCAACAAATTTTATTTCAGGCAATTCTTTCGCCATGCTCTCAAGATGCGGCATCTCTTGAACGCAGGGCGCACACCACGTGGCCCAAAAATTCACCACAAGAAGTCGACCTTTTAAAGTACTGAGCGAAAACTCTTGACCATCAAGACCAGGCAAACGCGCGCCGTAAAGCGCCAAGGGATTGGCGCTAACGCGCCCAGGCTCAGCCGCAGACCCCATCGCACGGTTCGCGGCCGGCGCTGAACGTGACGAGGCACGCCACGCTGCCCAGCCTGATACTGCCATCGCAGCCAAGCCGCCCACACCCAGCAAAACAGTTCGTCGTTTCATAGCTTGCATCATACCGTCTCACTCTACAATGAGGCGGGGAGAATTTTCATGCATTTGCACATTTTAGGAATCTGCGGCACGTTTATGGGCGGGCTCGCACTGATCGCGCGCTCAGCGGGTCACCGCGTGACAGGCTGCGATGCAGGTGTATACCCACCCATGAGTACGCAATTGCAAGAGCAAGGCATCGAACTCATCGAGGGCTTTGAGCCAAGCCAGCTGACTCTCAAGCCCGATCTCTTTATTGTTGGCAACGCTCTGTCACGGGGCAACCCTCTGATCGAGGCAATTCTTGAAGCGGGCTTGCCCTACATTTCAGGGCCACAGTGGTTGGGTCAAGAAATATTACAAGGGCAGCACGTGTTAGCCGTTGCGGGTACGCACGGTAAAACCACGGCCAGCTCAATGCTGGCCTGGATTCTGCAACAGGCGGGGCTCGAACCAAATTTCTTAATCGGTGGCATAGCGCCTGGGCTCGAAGTGTCAGCACGGTATCAGCCGCAGCGATCATTTTTTGTCATCGAAGCCGACGAATATGACACGGCATTCTTTGATAAGCGTTCAAAATTTGTGCACTATCGACCGCGTACTGCAATATTAAATAATCTTGAGTACGATCACGCGGATATTTTTCCGGATTTAGCGGCAATCGAAACACAATTTCATCACCTGCTACGCACCGTGCCCCGCAGCGGCCTAGTGCTTGCACCAGCCCAAGACGAGGCCTTAGCGCGCGTGTTGGCGCGTGGTTGCTACAGCAACCTGATTACCACAGGGCAAGCGACGGGTTGGCATACCCAAAGCGTTGATGCCCTGTCGTTCAATGTGTTAAATGGCACACAGATGCTGGGGCAAGTGCAGTGGTCTCTGACCGGCGCGCACAATCAACATAATGCCTTGGTCGCCCTGCTGGCCGCCGAACACATTGGCGTGTCACCCGCCCAAAGCATCGCTGCGCTCAATCAGTTTGCCGGTGTCAAGCGCCGCATGGAAACCCGCGGTACGATCAACGGCGTAACCGTCTACGATGACTTCGCCCACCACCCTACCGCTATTCAAACAACGCTCGAGGGCTTGCGCGCCAAGGTTGGGACTGAACGAATTTTGGCGGTTCTTGAGCCACGTTCAAACACCATGAAACTGGGCACGATGGCCGCACGCCTGCCCGCAGCGCTTGCCACCGCCGACTTGGTGTTTTGCTTTGGGCAGAACGAAGGCAAACAAGCGCTCGGCTGGGATCCCTCTGTGGTACTGGCCTCGCTGGGTAATCGCCTGCACGCGCACCACCAGCTTGATGATTTAGTGTTGGCGCTGACCTCACAAGCACGCCCGGGTGATCACATCGTTGTCATGAGCAATGGTGGGTTTGGCGGCATTCATACCAAACTCCTTGAGGCGCTTGCGACACCGCAGGCTTAACTGGAACACTGCATGTACGTTTTATTTGAAGAAGATGGCGCGTTTAAAACTGGCCACATCCTGTCAGAGGCAGATACCGCCTTGCAGGTCGAATCCAGCTCAGGCAAACGCAGCAAGATCAAGCGCAGCAACTGCCTGTACACCTTCGCAAGCCCTGCACCCGAAGCCTTGCTAACCCAAGCCGAGGCGCTGTCCCAAGACATCGATCTGCAGTTCTTATGGGAGTGCGCGCCACAGGACGAGTTTGATGTCGAAGGATTAGGTACCGAGTATTTTGGTCACGCCCCCAACGCGCTTGAAAAAACAACCTTGCTTCTGCGCTTGCACAGTGCGCCGGTGTATTTTCATCGCCGCGGTCGCGGTCGCTACAAACCAGCCCCACCCGAAATCCTTGCAGCCGCACTAGCGGCGCTTGAAAAAAAACAACGTCAAGCCGCCCTCACGCAAGAGTGGTGTGATCAAATGGTCGCCGGCGCTTTGCCCGCTGAGGTCGGTGACCTTGCTATCAATCTGATTACTCGCCCCGACAAAAATTCACAGGCCTGGAAGGCACTAGACGCGGCCTGCGCAGCCACGCGTCAAACGCCCGAAAGACTGCTACTTAGCTTGGGTGCCTGGCCTCACGCGTTGGCGTTACACAAAGGGCGCTTTCTGGCGACGCATTTTTCGCGGGGCACGCACTTTAACGAGGTTGCACTCACCGTAGTGGGGCAAGACTTACCGTTAGCCGAGGTGCAAGCCTATTCGGTCGACGATATCACCACGACCGAGATTGACGATGCGCTCTCGGTCAGCACCCTGCCCGATGGCAATGTGCGAGTAGGAATTCACATCGCCGCTCCCGGCCTAGCGGTCACTCGTGGCAGCGACTTAGACGCCTTGGCGCGCGCCCGGATGTCGACTGTCTACATGCCCGGCGAAAAAATACCCATGCAACCCGAGGCGGTCATCGACGCGTTTTCTCTTGATGCGGGTCGCCCGGTCCCAGCCTTATCCCTCTATGTCACAGCCAATCCACTCACTGGCGAAATCCTGAGCCATGAAAGTCGGCTTGAACGCGTCGTCGTGCACGAAAACTTGCGCCACAACCTACTTGACGAGGCCTTTACCGAAGAGGCCCTTGCCGACACCACGCAAATATTGCCGTACAACGACTGGATTCGACCGCTGTGGCAACTTGCTTTGGCACTGACTAAGCAGCGTGAACAAGTCCGAGGTAAACCAGAAAATAACAATCGCGTCGAATACAGTTTCTATGTTGATGGCGATCCAAATGACCCGAACACACCCGTGCGGATCTTGCCGCGCCGTCGCAATGCCCCTCTTGACCGTTTGGTGGCCGAGTATATGATCTTAGCCAACAGCACTTGGGGCGGCTTACTCGCCTCGTGCGGTCTACCTGGCATTTATCGCTCGCAACAAATGGGGCGTGTACGCATGAGCACACAGGCCTTGCCGCACGAGGCCATCGGCGTGCCGCAATACGCCTGGTGCACCTCACCGCTTCGACGTTACGTCGATCTGGTCAATCAGTGGCAGTTGATTGCCGCGATCGAGCACGGCGTATCTGCACCCTTGGTTGCACCTTTCAAACCTCGTGATGCAGACCTCTTTGCGATTATCGGCGGTTTTGAAGCGCAATACGTTGCCTGGAACGACTTTCAAAACAACATGGAGCGCTTCTGGTGCTTGCGCTGGCTGCAGCAACAGCAGATCACCAGCTGCACAGCGACCGTTTTAAAAGAAGACTTGATCCGGCTCAACAACGCCCCTCTGGTGGCGCGCCTGGCTGGCCTGCCGCAACTCGGCCGTGGTCAACAGATCGAATTGCACATCACAGGGGCCGACGAACTCGCGCTGGAACTCGAGGCGCGCTATGTCAGCCTGGTTGATGCGGTCATTGAGGCTGCAGACCTTGCCGATGAGCGCGACGCGAACCAAGCGAGCGCGACTGAACTCGAGGCTACAGAAGCACAGCCGAGCGAAGCCTGCATCACTGATCTTAAGGCCAACGAAGCCCAACCAAGCGAAGCCGGCATCACCGACAGCGTCGTTATGACAAGCACAGCACTCGAGACGGCACCGACAGTCAACACTGCAGCTGCTGCTGCCCTGCTTGCAACACCCGAGCCAGAAAGCTCTAATACAAGTTCAGCCCTTCCTCCACCTCTTGCCTGACACTTGCGTTGAACACTTTAACGACCTCGCGTGATGCAAGCTTGCCGGTTGAACCACTTGAACCGGATGCCACCTCAACACGTTTCTTGCGTTGGGCGATTTTGCTTTCACTGCTTTGTCATGCTGCCCTGCTGGGATGGCAACGGCAAGTCGTTATACCGGCGCGCCTACCGGCCTCAGAACTTGAGATCGTAATGATGAACGCAAGTACCGACAGCACCCCTGTCAACGCCCAGGTGCTGGCACAGGTCAACGTTGACGGTGGGGGGCAAGCGACCAGCGGTATCGCCTCAAGCAATCTTCCCTACCTCGACCAAGCGCCCGAAGCGGTTGTCTTAGAGAGTCTAACCAAACAACGCCTGAACCTAGAAGCCGAACAACAACAGCTACTGACTCAACTGCAATCTCAGCAACTCGTCCAAGACAATCGTCCCGCAGAACAATTTTTAAAAGACTCTCAACAACCTGGGCAAGACGAACGCAATCAAGAACAAGTTCTACTGAACAGTGCTCTGACCGCCTTGTCAGAGCAAGTGCAACGCTACAACCAACGCCCGCGTAAGATGTTTGATGCCCCCTCGGCGCAGCAAGCCCGCTATGCTGAATACGTCAACCTGTGGCGCCAACGAATCGAACAGATTGGTACACAACAATACCCAACTGGCACTGAAGGCAAAGAGTATGGCTCAGTGCAGGCCAGCCTGACCATCGGTTCAGACGGCGTGCTGATCGATATCAGCATTGATCGTCCCTCAGATAAGGCCTTACTCAATCAAGCCGTCACGCGCATCGCCCAACTGGCCTCACCTTTTGCACCGTTTCCTCGCGAGATGGCACTGCATGTCGATCAAATCGTACTGACTCGAACCTGGCACTTTGTCGACGGAACCCTACAGGCAAGTTCACCATGACCACCACACCAGCAAGCCAAACCTCTTCCCAAGCGATACTGTGCGCCGTGATTGGCAACCCCGTCTCACACAGCCGCTCGCCCGCGATTCACCAGCAATTTGCACTGCAAACCAAGCTACCTGTGCAATACAATCGTCTGCCCGCTGACCTCGATCAGTTTGTGCCCACAGTCACACGCTTTTTTGCAGAGGGTGGCAAAGGCTTAAACGTCACGGTGCCTTTCAAGCTTGAAGCCTGGCAAATCGCCCGCAAGCATTTAAGCGTTCGGGCCACGTTAGCGCAGGCTGTCAACACGCTATGGCTGCAAAACGGCTCCCTGCACGGCTGCAACACCGATGGCGTTGGTCTGGTCATGGATTTGCAGCGCCTTGGGCTCCCGCTACAGGGCGCGCGCATTTTAATGATTGGCGCTGGCGGTGCAGCACGTGGCGTCATTGGCCCATTGCTCGACGCTGGTTGTGCACATTTGCACATCGTCAATCGCACCGCCGAACGGGCGCATGCTCTGATTGCAGCCTGGCCACGCGAGCACCTGCCAAGAGCCGACAGTCTGTCAGCAGGAGGCCTGACAGAAGCCGCTCACGCACAAGGTTGGGATCTCGTGCTCAACGC
>CAMCII010000023.1 GCA_945874505.1 Bordetella parapertussis
GTGCCAAAAAGCATAACAGTACGACAAATAGTCGGGTTTTCTGAAGTCGTTTGTAGTACTAGAACTTTCTTTGTTTTACCCCGGGCCGTGGTTGACGGCCCTTTGTAACCTCGAGTCGGAGTGCTCATGCCTTACTCGTTTACCGAAAAAAAGCGCATCCGCAAAAGCTTCGCAAAGCGTGAGGACGTTCAAGACGTTCCCTTTCTGCTTGCGACACAGCTTCAATCATACCTAACCTTTTTGCAAGCTGAGGTCACCCCCTCAACACGTAAAGAGCAAGGGTTGCAAGCGGCCTTTAGTTCAATTTTTCCGATCGTCAGCCATAACCATATGGCGCGACTCGAGTTCGTTAGCTACGGCTTAGGCGAACCCGTGTTTGACGTGAAAGAATGTCAGCTTCGCGGCCTGACTTATGCATCACCGTTGCGCGCTAAAGTGCGCCTCGTTTTGCTAGATCGTGAAATCTCTAAACCGACCGTTAAAGAAGTCAAAGAGCAAGAAGTCTATATGGGCGAAATTCCGCTTATGACTAGCACTGGCTCTTTTGTTATCAACGGTACTGAGCGCGTCATTGTGTCTCAGTTGCATCGTTCGCCAGGCGTGTTTTTTGAACATGATCGTGGCAAGACGCATAGCTCAGGCAAGTTGCTGTTTTCGGCCCGTGTGATTCCCTACCGCGGCTCGTGGCTTGACTTCGAGTTTGATCCAAAAGATGTTTTGTTTTTCAGGGTCGACCGTCGGCGCAAAATGCCTGTCACGATCTTGCTCAAAGCCATTGGTTTGTCGATTGAAGCAATCCTGTCGCAATTCTTTGTATTCGACCAGTTCGAACTACAAAACGAAGGCGCCATGATGGAGTTTGTCGGCGATCGCTGGAAAGGCGAGATGGCACGCTTTGATATCAAAGATCGTAGTGGCAAAGTCCTTGTTGAAAAAGACAAGCGCGTAAACGCCAAGCATTTGCGTGATATCGCTGCTGCAAAGATCGAGCGTATTTCCGTACCCGAAGACTTTCTGATTGGGCGAGTGCTAGCCACCAACATCGTGGATGCCGACACCGGTGAGCTGATCGCGTCAGCCAACGACGAGATCACTGAGGGTGTGTTGAGTGCGTTGCGCATTGCTGGCGTCACAAATATCCAGACGCTTTACACCAATGATCTGGATTGCGGCCCTTATATTTCGCAAACCTTACGTACGGACGAGACCGCCGACCAAATGGCCGCGCGTGTTGCAATCTATCGCATGATGCGCCCAGGCGAGCCGCCAACTGAAGATGCTGTCGAAGCGCTCTTTCAGCGTTTGTTCTACAGCGAAGACACCTACGATCTGTCGCGTGTCGGTCGTATGAAAGTGAACAGCCGACTTGGCCGCGGCGATGACATCACCGGCGCCATGACGCTGACAAACGACGACATCCTGAAGGCGATTCAAATTCTGGTCGAGCTGCGTAACGGTCGCGGCCAGATTGATGACATCGATCACTTAGGTAATCGGCGCGTTCGGTGTGTCGGCGAGTTGGCCGAGAATCAGTTCCGCGCAGGGTTGGTGCGAGTCGAGCGCGCTGTTAAAGAGCGCTTGGGTCAGGCTGAAACAGAAAACCTGATGCCGCACGATTTGATTAACTCCAAACCGATTTCGGCAGCGATTAAAGAGTTCTTTGGTTCAAGCCAACTGTCGCAGTTTATGGATCAAACAAACCCCTTGTCTGAAATCACGCACAAGCGTCGCGTTTCAGCCCTCGGACCCGGCGGTTTGACCCGTGAGCGCGCAGGCTTCGAAGTCCGTGACGTGCATCCAACCCATTACGGTCGGGTGTGTCCAATCGAGACTCCTGAGGGCCCGAACATTGGTCTGATTAATTCGATGGCACTCTATGCTCGTTTAAACGAGTATGGTTTTCTTGAAACGCCTTATCGTAAAGTTGTCGATAGTAGCGTCACCGATCAGATTGAATATCTTTCAGCGATTGCCGAGGGTGATTACATCATCGCCCAGGCAAATGCTGAGCTGAGCGAAACCGGTCGTTTCACCGATGATCTCGTGGCTTGTCGGCAAGCTGGCGAAACCTTGCTGACCGCGCCCGCTAACGTGCATTACATGGACGTGGCACCTTCGCAGATTGTGTCGGTTGCGGCTTCGCTGATTCCGTTCTTAGAGCATGATGACGCTAACCGCGCCTTGATGGGTGCCAACATGCAGCGTCAGGCTGTTCCGTGTTTGCGTCCAGAAAAATCAGTGGTTGGTACGGGTATCGAACGCACAGTTGCCGTTGACTCAGGTACAACAGTTCAGGCGTTACGTGGCGGAATTGTCGATCATGTCGATGCTGACCGTATCGTGATTCGTGTGAACGACAGCGAAAATGTTGCGGGCGAAGTCGGTGTTGATATTTACAACCTGATTAAATACACGCGCTCAAATCAAAACACCAATATCAACCAACGCCCAATCGTGCGCCGTGGTGATATGGTTGCGGCCGGCGACGTGTTGGCTGACGGTGCATCAACTGACTTGGGTGAGTTGGCTCTTGGTCAAAACATGCTCATCGCCTTCATGCCCTGGAACGGTTACAACTTCGAAGACTCGATTCTGATCTCTGAAAAAGTTGTAGCTGATGACCGTTACACCTCGATTCATATCGAAGAGCTAACAGTCGTGGCGCGCGATACCAAGCTGGGCCCTGAAGAAATTACCCGCGACATCAGCAATTTGGCTGAGACACAATTGAACCGACTCGATGAGTCAGGCATTGTGCACATCGGTGCAGAAGTTCGTGCCGATGACGTACTGGTGGGCAAAGTGACGCCTAAAGGCGAAACACAACTGACCCCTGAAGAAAAATTGCTTCGCGCAATTTTTGGTGAAAAAGCGTCTGACGTAAAAGATACCTCACTGCGCGTGCCCTCAGGCATGATCGGTACGGTCATCGACGTGCAAGTGTTTACTCGCGAAGGAATCGTTCGTGACAAGCGCGCACAAGCCATCATTGATGATGAGTTGCGTCGTTATCGCCAAGATTTGAACGACCAATTGCGTATTGTCGAGAACGACACCTTTGACCGTATCGAGAAGATGCTGGTTAAAAAGATTGTCAATGGCGGCCCACGTAAACTTGCCAAAGGCGCGGTTTTAACCACAGAATATTTGGTTGATCTCGATCGTTGGCAGTGGTTTGACATTCGTCTCGCCGACGAAAGTCACGCTGTGGTGCTTGAGCAAGCAAAAGAATCTCTCGAACAAAAGCGTCATCAATTTGATCTGGCCTTCGAAGAAAAACGTAAGAAACTGACTCAAGGCGATGAGCTGCCCCCAGGCGTGCTCAAAATGATCAAGGTTTATCTGGCTGTTAAACGCCGCCTACAACCTGGTGACAAGATGGCTGGTCGTCACGGTAACAAAGGTGTTGTATCGCGCATTACGCCAGTTGAAGATATGCCGCATATGGCCGACGGTACACCCGCGGACATCGTGTTGAATCCTTTGGGCGTTCCTTCGCGGATGAACGTGGGTCAGGTGCTTGAAGTTCACCTTGGGTGGGCGGCTAAGGGCCTCGGTAATCGCATCGGTGATATGTTGCGTGATCAGCAAAAAATAGAAGTCAAAAAACTTCGCGCCTACCTTGATCAGGTTTACAACGGTACTGGCACAGGCGCCCGTATCGAAGAGCTCAACGATGACGAAGTGATCGAGCTTGCACAGAATCTCAAAAACGGCGTGCCTTTTGCAACGCCCGTATTTGACGGTGCGACCGAGAAAGAGATTACAGACATGCTTGAGCTTGCCTACCCTGAAGACGTTGCTAAACGTATGGGTCTGACAGAATCACGTACCCAAGCGTGGCTCTACGACGGTCGTACTGGCGAGCAGTTTGAGCGTCCGGTGACAGTTGGTTTTATGCACTATCTTAAGTTGCACCACTTGGTCGATGACAAGATGCATGCACGCTCAACTGGGCCCTACTCGTTGGTGACGCAGCAGCCATTGGGCGGTAAAGCTCAGTTTGGTGGCCAGCGTTTTGGTGAGATGGAAGTCTGGGCACTTGAAGCATACGGCGCGTCGTACACGTTACAAGAGATGTTGACGGTTAAATCCGATGACATCGTGGGCCGTACCAAGGTATACGAAAACATCGTCAAGGGTGATCACACAATCGACGCAGGCATGCCTGAGTCGTTTAACGTGCTCGTCAAGGAAATTCGTTCCTTGGCACTTGACATGGATCTGGAGCGTAAATAATGAAAGCGCTACTCGACCTTTTTAAACAGGTTTCGCAAGACGAACAGTTCGATGCCATCAAGATTGGCATCGCTTCTCCTGAAAAGATCCGTTCGTGGTCTTATGGTGAAGTCCGCAAACCCGAGACCATCAACTATCGCACGTTTAAACCCGAGCGCGACGGTCTGTTTTGTTCAAAAATCTTCGGTCCAATCAAAGATTATGAGTGCTTGTGCGGCAAGTACAAACGCCTGAAACACCGCGGTGTGATCTGCGAAAAGTGCGGCGTTGAAGTCACCGTGGCTAAAGTGCGTCGCGAACGCATGGGCCACATTGAGCTTGCCAGCCCCGTTGCACACATTTGGTTCTTAAAGAGCTTGCCCTCCCGTTTGGGGATGGTGCTTGATATGACCTTGCGTGATATCGAACGCGTGTTGTACTTTGAAGCATGGTGCGTGATTGAAGCCGGCATGACACCGCTTAAGCGCGGTCAAATCATGTCTGACGACGACTTCATCGCCAAAACAGAAGAGTATGGCGATGACTTCCGTGCCTTGATGGGCGCCGAAGCTGTTCGCGAACTCTTGCGTACGATTGATATCGACCGCGAAGTTGAAACGCTGCGTGCCGAACTGATTGCCACTTCTTCAGAAGCCAAGATCAAGAAGATTTCAAAGCGCTTAAAAGTGCTTGAAGGCTTCCAAAAATCTGGCATCAAAGCAGAGTGGATGGTCATGGAAGTACTGCCTGTGTTACCACCAGACTTGCGTCCGTTGGTACCATTGGATGGTGGCCGTTTCGCAACGTCAGATTTGAACGATCTGTATCGCCGCGTGATCAACCGCAATAATCGTCTGAAGCGCCTACTTGAACTCAAGGCACCAGAGATTATTTTGCGTAACGAAAAGCGCATGCTGCAAGAGTCTGTTGACTCGCTGCTCGATAACGGTCGTCGCGGTAAAGCAATGACTGGCGCAAACAAGCGTCAACTGAAGTCGCTTGCTGACATGATTAAAGGCAAGAGCGGTCGCTTCCGTCAAAACTTGCTTGGTAAGCGCGTCGACTACTCTGGCCGTTCGGTCATCGTGGTGGGCCCAACGCTCAAACTACACCAGTGCGGCTTGCCCAAACTGATGGCGCTTGAGTTGTTTAAGCCTTTCATTTTCAACCGTTTAGAGTTGATGGGTTTGGCCACCACAATCAAGGCGGCTAAAAAGCTTGTTGAAAGCCAAGAGCCAGTCGTATGGGATATTCTCGAGGATGTGATTCGCGAACATCCCGTGATGCTCAATCGCGCACCAACATTGCATCGCTTGGGTATTCAAGCGTTTGAGCCAATCCTGATTGAAGGCAAAGCCATTCAACTTCATCCGTTGGTTTGCGCTGCGTTTAACGCCGACTTTGACGGCGACCAGATGGCCGTTCACGTGCCACTGTCTCTTGAGGCGCAAGTTGAAGCCCGCACGTTAATGCTCGCTTCGAACAACGTGTTGTTTCCGGCAAACGGCGAACCGTCAATTGTTCCTTCACAAGATATTGTGTTGGGACTCTATTACGCAACGCGCGAGCGCACTAACGGCAAAGGCGAAGGTATGTTCTTGGCCGATGTGGCCGAGGTGCATCGCGCATACGACAATCGCGAAGTCACTTTGCAGACACGTATCACTGTGCGTCTGCCTGAGTGGACGCGTGAAGGAAAAGACCAATGGAGTGAGGGTGTTCAGCGCGTAGAGACGACCGTTGGTCGCGCCATGTTGTCTGAAATCCTGCCACGTGGCCTGCCCTTCTCGGTATTGAACCGTGCGTTGAAAAAGAAAGAAATTTCGCGCCTGATCAACCAATCGTTCCGTCGTTGCGGTTTGCGTGACACCGTGATTTTTGCTGACAAGTTGATGCAGGCTGGTTTCCGCTTAGCAACACGTGGTGGTATTTCGATTGCGATGGGTGATATGTTGATCCCTGCCGCTAAGGTCGAAATTCTTGCCGAAGCAACCCGTGAAGTCAAAGAAATTGACAAGCAATACTCGTCAGGTTTGGTGACGTCACAAGAGCGTTATAACAATGTGGTGGATATCTGGGGTAAGGCTGGCGACAAAGTGGGTAAAGCCATGATGGAACAGCTTGCAACCGAGCCTGTTGTTGATCGCCATGGCGATAAGGTTCGTCAAGAATCTTTCAACTCGATCTATATGATGGCCGACTCAGGTGCGCGTGGTTCAGCAGCACAGATTCGTCAGTTGGCGGGTATGCGCGGTTTGATGGCTAAGCCTGATGGCTCGATCATCGAAACCCCGATTACGGCTAACTTCCGCGAAGGCTTGAACGTGCTTCAGTACTTTATTTCAACCCATGGCGCTCGTAAAGGCTTGGCTGATACGGCACTGAAAACCGCAAACTCTGGTTACCTGACACGTCGTCTGGTTGACGTGACGCAAGACTTGGTCATCACCATCAGCGATTGCGGAACCACCGCGGGCTACACAATGAAAGCCTTGGTCGAGGGCGGTGAAGTCATCGAACCCTTGCGCGAGCGTATCTTGGGTCGTGTTGCGGCCGTGGATATTGTGAACCCCGATACTCAAGAAACCGCGATTCACCAAGGCACCTTGCTCGATGAAGACCTTGTTGACTATATCGACAAGCTTGGCGTCGACGAAGTGCGTGTTCGTACACCACTGACTTGCGAAACACGCCATGGTCTGTGCGCACATTGCTATGGCCGCGACTTGGGTCGTGGTTATCTGGTCAACGTTGGCGAAGCAGTCGGTGTGATTGCTGCGCAGTCAATCGGTGAGCCAGGTACGCAGTTGACGATGCGCACATTCCACATCGGTGGTGCCGCCTCGCGCTCGGCAATGGCCAGCGGTGTTGAAACCAAGTCAAATGGTGTGGTGCGTTTTGCTAGCACGATGCGCTATGTCACTAATCCTAAGAAAGAGCGCGTTGCGATTTCGCGCTCAGGCGAGTTGGTGATTTACGGCGATAACGATCGTGAACGCGAGCGTCATAAAGTACCCTATGGCGCAACGCTGCAGGTTCAAGATGGTGATGTGCTGAAAGCCGGTGCCCGTTTGGCAACTTGGGATCCTCTGACTCGCCCGATTGTGTCTGAGTATGCAGGTGCTGTGCGCTTCGAAAATATCGAAGAAGGCGGTACCGTCGCCAAGCAAGTTGATGATGTGACTGGTTTGTCAACGCTGGTTGTGATTACGCCTAAAACGCGTGGTGGCAAAGTTGCGATGCGCCCACAGATCAAACTGATTGGTGAAACTGGCGAAGAGGTCAAAATCGCTGGTACAGATCACTCAGTGAACATTTCTTTCCCTGTTGGCGCACTGATTACTGTGCGCGACGGTCAACAAGTTCAAGTCGGTGAAGTCTTGGCGCGTATTCCACAAGAATCGCAAAAGACTCGCGATATTACCGGTGGTTTGCCGCGGGTTGCAGAACTGTTCGAAGCGCGTTCACCGAAAGATGCAGGCATGTTGGCCGACATCACAGGCACCGTGTCTTTTGGTAAAGACACCAAAGGCAAGCAACGTCTGGTCATTACCGATCTCGACGGCGAAGCCAATGAGTTCTTGATCCCGAAAGAGAAGCAGGTGTTGGTGCATGACGGTCAAGTGGTCAACAAAGGCGAGATGATTGTCGACGGCCCAGCCGATCCACATGACATTTTGCGTTTGCAAGGCATTGAGCGTTTGGCAACCTACGTTGTCGACGAAGTGCAGGACGTGTATCGCTTGCAAGGCGTGAAGATTAACGACAAACACATCGAGGTGATCGTTCGCCAGATGTTACGTCGAATCAATATCGTTGATGCCGGTGATACGTCGTTCATTACTGGCGAACAGGTTGAGCGTGCCGAGTTACTGAATGAAAACGATCGTATGGAAGCAGCCGGTAAGCGGCCAGCAACCTACGACAACATTCTGCTTGGTATTACAAAAGCCTCGTTGTCGACAGACTCCTTTATTTCAGCGGCGTCCTTTCAAGAAACCACCCGTGTGCTTACCGAGGCTGCCATTATGGGCAAGCGCGATGAGTTACGCGGCTTGAAAGAAAACGTCATTGTGGGTCGCTTAATTCCAGCTGGTACCGGAATGGCCTACCACGTGGCTCGTAAAGATAAAGAAGCTTTCGAAGCGGCAGAGCGTGAAGCCGCCCGTCAGCAGGCGAACCCGTTTGAAGACGCCCCAGTTGCTGCTGAAGCACCCGAGGCAACTGAAGAGTAGGTTTGAAATGATATTGCCACCCCTTGCGCCTTTCGCTGGGGTTGGTGCTTAAGTTTGGTATTAACAGTAAAGATTGATTTAAGGTGAGTCATAAAAAATTCACCTTAAGTCGGTTGACACTTTGTACGAATTTACGCTAAGCTATCAGGCTTACCGTAATTTTTGGGACTCAACAGCTCTGGGCTTGTTGATGGACCCTGGTTTGATTAGGCAAGACCCGCTCTTTTACGGATTTCCGTTTGATGGTGGGCTCGCGCCAAGCTGCCCAGGAACGGGAATGCTGAAAACACGTGAGGCCGATAAATGCCAAAGCGTAAGTACCAGCGATAAAAGGGAATTAAAGGTTATGCCAACCATTAGCCAACTCGTGCGTAAACCGCGCGAAGTCAGCGTTAGCAAGAGCAAGAGCCCTGCGCTCGAAAACTGCCCTCAGCGACGCGGTGTGTGCACTCGTGTGTATACCACGACACCAAAAAAGCCTAACTCGGCCCTGCGTAAAGTCGCCAAAGTGCGCCTGACCAATGGATTCGAGATCATTTCGTACATCGGTGGCGAAGGCCACAACTTGCAAGAGCACTCAGTCGTGCTCGTGCGCGGCGGTCGTGTTAAAGACTTGCCAGGTGTGCGTTATCACATCGTACGCGGTTCGCTCGATTTGCAAGGCGTGAAAGATCGCAAGCAATCACGTTCTAAGTATGGTGCTAAGCGTCCAAAACAAGCTAAGTAAGTTGCTGACTCAATGTTGCTTTCCAAGTGCAGCTTGTTCATAAGCGCTCGTTTAGCAAAATTTGTTTAGCAGTGCTTGTTGTTAGTAGTTCCAGTACACGCAATACAACAGCTTCGTGCTGTTTGTGCAGCCAAAGCATGACGGTCATGCTGCGGCAATGTAAGTGACTTATCTTTTGGTAAGTCGTGACCGCAGCCAACAGTTAAGGCAGCGGTTCAACTGAAATGACACAAAGGAATTAATATGCCCCGTCGTCGCGAAGTCCCCAAACGTGACATTCTGCCCGATCCAAAATTCGGCAGCGTCGAACTTGCAAAATTCATGAACGTAGTCATGCTCTCCGGTAAAAAAGCCGTAGCTGAGCGCATTGTCTATGGTGCCTTAAATCAGGTTCAAACCAAGACAGGCAAAGAGCCTATCGAAGTTTTCAACCTGGCAATTAACAACATCAAACCAGTCGTTGAGGTCAAAAGCCGTCGCGTCGGTGGTGCAAACTACCAGGTGCCGGTTGAAGTGCGCCCAGTGCGTCGTTTGGCCTTGGCAATGCGCTGGTTGCGCGAAGCCGCTAAAAAACGCGGTGAAAAATCTATGGATCTCCGTCTTGCCGGTGAACTGCTCGATGCCTCTGAGGGTCGCGGCGCCGCCATGAAAAAACGTGAAGATACACACAAAATGGCCGAGGCTAACAAAGCTTTCAGTCATTTCCGTTGGTAATTTAAGGATCAGCCATGTCTCGCAAAACTCCGATCGAGCGCTACCGCAACATCGGTATCTCTGCCCATATCGACGCAGGGAAAACCACCACGACCGAACGAATCTTGTTTTACACAGGTGTCAATCATAAGATTGGCGAAGTGCATGATGGCGCTGCCACCATGGACTGGATGGAACAAGAGCAAGAGCGCGGAATTACGATTACCTCTGCAGCGACCACTGCCTTCTGGAAAGGCATGGCCAACAACTACCCCGAGCATCGTATCAATGTGATCGATACTCCTGGCCACGTCGACTTCACCATTGAAGTTGAGCGTTCAATGCGTGTGCTTGACGGCGCCTGCATGGTCTATTGCGCTGTGGGTGGTGTGCAGCCTCAATCAGAAACCGTATGGCGTCAAGCCAACAAGTACAAAGTGCCCCGTTTGTCCTTTGTGAACAAGATGGATCGCACCGGCGCAAACTTTTTCAAAGTTTACGACCAGTTAAAAACGCGTCTCAAAGCTAACCCAGTTCCTATCGTGATACCAATTGGCGCCGAAGAAAAATTCACTGGCGTCATTGATCTCGTGAAGATGAAAGCGATCATCTGGGACGAAGCGAGTCAAGGCATTAAGTTTGACTATTTTGACATCCCTGCCGAATTACAGGCAGAGGCAGATGAGTGGCATGAAAAATTAGTCGAGTCGGCCGCTGAAGCGTCAGAAGAGCTGATGGACAAGTACCTCGAAGGCGGTTCGCTCACCGAAGAAGAAATTCTATTCGGCATTCGCACCCGCACGATTGCGTGCGAAATTCAGCCGATGTTGTGCGGTACTGCCTTTAAAAACAAAGGCGTTCAGCGCATGCTTGACGCGGTGATTGAGTTTCTCCCCTCACCGGTAGATATTCCACCAGTCAAGGGTGAGCTTGACGACGGTACGCCAACAAGCCGTAAAGCAGAAGACACTGAAAAGTTTGCAGCGCTTGCGTTCAAACTAATGACCGACCCTTACGTTGGCCAGTTGACGTTCGTGCGCGTGTATTCGGGTGTACTCAAGTCGGGCGATACCATTTACAACCCAATCAAGGGTAAAAAAGAGCGTATCGGTCGGATTTTGCAGATGCACGCAAACAACCGCGAAGAGATCAAAGAAGTGGTTGCTGGTGACATCGCTGCAGTAGTCGGTTTGAAAGACGTCACCACAGGCGAAACACTGTGTGATATCGATGCGCACATCATGCTTGAGCGTATGGTGTTCCCAGAGCCTGTGATTTCGCAAGCTGTTGAACCAAAGACCAAAGCAGACCAAGAAAGAATGGGTATGGCCTTGTCTCGCTTGGCCCAAGAAGATCCTTCGTTCCGTGTCCGCACAGACGAAGAGTCAGGCCAAACGATTATTTCAGGTATGGGCGAGCTCCATCTTGAAATTATCGTCGATCGCATGAAGCGTGAATTCAACGTTGAGGCAAACGTTGGTAAGCCGCAGGTTGCCTACCGCGAAACAATTCGTAAAGTTTGCGAAGAAATCGAAGGCAAGTTTGTTAAGCAGTCAGGTGGTCGCGGCCAGTACGGCCACGTGGTTCTAAAGATCGAACCTCTTCCACCAGGTGGCGGCTATCAATTCGTCGATGCAATTAAAGGCGGTGTGGTTCCACGTGAATATATTCCAGCAGTTGACAAGGGTATTCAAGAAACCTTGCCTTCCGGAATTTTGGCTGGCTACCCAGTTGTTGATGTGAAAGCAACGTTGTTCTTTGGTTCATACCATGACGTTGACTCAAACGAAAACGCCTTCCGTATGGCAGCCTCAATGGCTTTCAAAGACGGGATGCGTAAAGCTAGCCCCGTGTTGCTAGAGCCAATGATGGCCGTCGAAGTTGAAACACCCGAAGACTATGCCGGCACAGTGATGGGCGACTTGTCGTCGCGTCGCGGCATGTTGCAAGGGATGGACGATATGGTCGGCGGTGGCAAAGTTATTAAAGCTGAAGTTCCGCTCGCTGAGATGTTTGGTTACGCCACAAACCTGCGGTCATTGACCCAGGGTCGTGCAACCTACACGATGGAATTCAAGCACTACTCCGAAGCACCCAAAAACGTGGCCGAAGAAATTATCGCGGCCCGCGGCAAGTAATTAGAGGAAAATCATGGCAAAAGGCAAATTCGAACGAACCAAACCACACGTCAACGTTGGCACCATTGGGCACGTTGACCACGGTAAAACCACACTGACAGCGGCAATCACAACAGTGTTGTCGCAAAAGTTTGGTGGCGAAGCTAAAGGCTACGCACAGATTGACGCTGCGCCCGAAGAGCGCGCACGCGGCATTACGATTAACACCGCACACGTTGAGTACGAGACGGCTAACCGTCACTATGCTCACGTAGATTGCCCCGGCCACGCCGACTACATTAAAAACATGATCACCGGTGCCGCACAGATGGACGGCGCCGTTCTGGTCGTGTCAGCCGCTGATGGCCCAATGCCCCAAACGCGCGAGCACATTTTGCTTAGCCGCCAGGTGGGCGTGCCTTACATCATCGTGTTCTTGAACAAAGCCGACATGGTCGACGATGCTGAGTTGCTTGAGCTCGTCGAGATGGAAGTGCGAGAGCTTCTGTCTAAGTACGACTTCCCAGGCGACGATACCCCAATCATCACCGGCTCAGCCAAGCTCGCGCTTGAGGGCGACAAGGGCGAAATGGGCGAAGGCGCCATTATGCGTTTGGCCGACGCCCTTGACACCTATATTCCTCTGCCAGAGCGTGCCGTTGACGGCGCGTTCCTGATGCCTGTTGAAGACGTGTTCTCGATCTCTGGTCGTGGCACGGTTGTCACCGGTCGTATCGAGCGCGGTATTGTGAAGGTCGGCGAAGAGATCGAAATCGTTGGTATCCACGACACACTCAAAACGACTTGCACAGGCGTTGAGATGTTCCGTAAGTTGCTTGACCAAGGTCAGGCGGGTGATAACGTCGGTATCTTGTTGCGCGGCACCAAGCGTGAAGAAGTCGAGCGCGGTCAGGTGTTGGCCAAGCCAGCTTCGATCAAGCCACACACAGACTTCACGGCCGAGGTCTACATTCTGTCAAAAGAAGAGGGCGGTCGTCACACACCGTTCTTTAACGGCTATCGTCCACAGTTCTACTTCCGTACGACAGACGTGACCGGCACGATCGAGTTGCCAGCAGACAAAGAAATGGTCTTGCCTGGTGATAACGTCTCGATGACGATCAAGCTGCTCGCACCGATCGCCATGGAAGAAGGCTTGCGTTTTGCAATTCGCGAAGGTGGCCGTACTGTTGGCGCCGGCGTCGTTGCAAAAATCTTGAAGTAAATTTTTAGACCGCGGGTCAGTGACCCGCGGTAATTCGCTCTTTGGAAATCATCATGAAAAATCAAAAAATCCGCATTCGTCTGAAAGCTTTTGATTACAAACTCATTGATCAGTCGGCCGCTGAGATTGTTGATACCGCCAAGCGTACTGGCGCAGTGGTTCGTGGCCCCGTGCCACTGCCAACACGCATTCGTCGTTTTGACGTCCTGCGTTCGCCACACGTGAACAAAACTTCACGCGACCAGTTCGAGATTCGTACACATCAGCGCTTGATGGACATCGTTGACCCAACTGATAAAACCGTTGATGCGCTGATGCGCCTTGACTTGCCAGCCGGCGTCGATGTTGAAATCGCTTTGCAATAAGTGAATGGGCCGAAAAGCCCATTGATTTTCCTCTGTTAGTATTTATGGCTTGCAGAGGTTCAAAAAAAAAGCTAAAATGCAAGACTTGCCTGTTTTTTTTGGCAATATAAAAGGGATATTTAAAGCCCAGCAGTACATGAGCGCCCGAGATATTCGGGTTTTATCAGCCCCGACCAATCGTAGTCGGGATTTGGGGTCCAACCCCGGAGAAAACGATGTCGAAATCGACAACCACGCCTGCCGCACATCGGCTTGGTCTGGTGGGCCGCAAGGTCGGCATGACGCGTATTTTTACTGAGGATGGCGAGTCCATTCCGGTAACAGTGCTCGACGTGTCGAACAATCGCGTTACCCAAGTTAAGTCGCTTGAGTCTGACGGCTACGCTGCCATTCAAGTCGCTTATGGCGCGCGCCGCGCCTCCAGAGTAACCAAGTCGCAAACCGGTCACTATGCCAAAGCTGGTGTAGAAGCCGGAAGTATCCTCAAAGAATTCCGCCTCGATCCTGCTCGCGCAGCCGAATTTACGCCAGGTAGCGTAGTTGCTGTTGAAAGCGTGTTCGAAGCTGGTCAGCAAGTCGACGTAACTGGTACCACAATCGGTAAAGGTTTCGCCGGTACGATCAAGCGCCACCATTTCAAATCACAACGCGCCTCGCACGGTAACAGCCGTTCGCATCGTGTTCCTGGTTCGATTGGTCAAGCCCAAGATCCTGGTCGTATTTTCCCCGGTAAGCGCATGTCGGGTCACCTTGGTGACGACACACGCACCGTGCAAAACCTTGATGTTGTTCGTGTTGACGCTGAACGTGGTCTGTTGATGGTTAAGGGCGCAGTCCCTGGCTATGCAGGCGCCGATATCGTTGTGCGTCCGGCCATCAAAGCCCCTGCCAAGAAAGGAGCCTAATCGATGGATATCAAGCTCCTAAACGATCAAGGTCAGTCTTCAGCAACGTTTGCTGCACCTGACACAGTATTTGGCCGAGATTTCAACGAAGCGTTGGTTCACCAGATTGTGATTGCTTTTCAAGCAAACGCACGCTCAGGTAATCGCGCTCAAAAAACTCGCGCTGAAGTTCACCACTCAACGAAGAAGCCCTTCCGTCAAAAAGGTACGGGCCGCGCTCGTGCTGGTATGACGTCCTCGCCTTTGTGGCGTGGGGGTGGTCGCATATTTCCGAATTCACCTGAAGAAAACTTCAGCCAAAAAGTGAACAAGAAAATGTATCGCGCTGGTTTGCGTTCGATTCTTTCACAATTGGCGCGCGAAGATCGTATTTCAATCGTCGATTCATTTACGCTTGATTCACCTAAAACCAAACTTGCCGCTGACAAGCTCAAGCTAATGGGTTTGGCAGAGTCAGTGTTAATCATCACCGATTCAGTTGACGAAAACGTATACCTCGCCACACGTAATTTGCCGCATGTCGCCGTGGTTGAGCCACGCAACGCTGATCCCTTGTCTTTGATTCACTACAAAAAGATCGTGATCACAAAAACGGCAATTGCTCAACTCGAGGAGATGCTGGCATGAACGATCATCGTCTAATGCAAATCATCTTGGCTCCGATCGTGACTGAAAAAGCCACCTTCGTTGCAGAGAAAAACAACCAGGTTGCCTTTCGCGTGATTGCAGATGCAACCAAGCCCGAAATCAAAGCGGCTGTCGAACTGATGTTTAAAGTTCAAGTCGAAGATGTCACGGTTTTGAATCGCAAGGGCAAGGCTAAACGATTTGGTCGGTTTGTTGGTCGTCGTCGCAACGAACGCAAAGCGTATGTTTCGCTTAAAGACGGTCAAGAAATCAACCTGGCGGAGGTCAACTAAATGGCACTCTTAAAAACCAAGCCAACCTCGCCCGGTCGTCGTGGCATGCTCAAGGTGGTCACACCTAACTTGCATAAAGGCGCACCAGTCGCGTCTTTGCTCGAAAAGAAAATCCGTGGTTCTGGTCGTAATAATAACGGCCAC
Source organism: Bordetella parapertussis (assembly GCA_945874505.1). Classification (GTDB taxonomy): domain Bacteria; phylum Pseudomonadota; class Gammaproteobacteria; order Burkholderiales; family Burkholderiaceae_B; genus Zwartia; species Zwartia parapertussis_J. The sequence continues at coordinate 15,550 of CAMCII010000023.1, forward strand.
ATCACAATTCGTCATCGTGGCGGTGGTCATAAGCAGCATTATCGTTTGGTCGATTTCAAGCGCAACAAAGACGGGATCCCCGCCAAAGTTGAGCGCCTTGAATATGATCCAAACCGTACTGCCCATTTGGCCCTCCTCTGTTACGCAGACGGCGAGCGCCGTTACATCATTGCCCCACGTGGCCTTGAAGTTGGCGCGTCGTTAGTGTCTGGTATCGAAGCGCCAATTCGTACTGGTAATACGCTGCCTATTCGTAACATCCCAGTGGGTACAACAATTCACTGCATCGAAATGTTGCCTGGCAAGGGTGCGCAAATGGCGCGTTCAGCTGGTGCTTCAGCGGTGCTGTTGGCTCGCGAAGGCACTTACGCGCAGGTTCGCCTGCGCTCAGGTGAAGTTCGTCGAGTTCATATCGAATGTAGAGCCACCATTGGCGAAGTCGGAAACGAAGAACACAGTTTGCGCCAAATTGGCAAAGCTGGTGCTGTTCGTTGGCGCGGCATTCGTCCTACGGTGCGTGGTGTTGCCATGAACCCAGTTGATCATCCACACGGTGGTGGTGAAGGTCGCACTGGCGAAGGCGGAGAACCACGCAGTCCATGGGGTACCCCAGCTAAGGGTTACAAGACCCGTAGCAACAAGCGGACGGACAATATGATCGTCCAACGCCGCAAGCGTAAATAAGAGGGCGAATCATGTCACGTTCAGTCAAGAAAGGCCCATTCGTCGATGCACACTTGATCAAAAAGGTCGAGGTTGCTATTGCCGAAAAAGGTAAAAAACCGATCAAAACCTGGTCGCGCCGATCCACAATTTTGCCTGAGTTTGTTGGGCTTACGATTGCGGTTCATAACGGTCGCCAGCACGTTCCTGTTTATGTTAACGAGAACATGGTCGGCCATAAACTCGGCGAGTTTGCGCTGACCCGCACGTTCAAAGGTCACGCAGCAGACAAAAAGGCCAAGAGGTAAGAAATGGAAACTTCAGCCATTATCCGTGGGGTGCATATCTCTGCGCAAAAAACTAGATTGGTTGCGGATCTGATCCGTGGCAAGTCTGTTGCTCAGGCATTAAACATCCTGACCTTCACTAACAAGAAGGCCGCAGGCATCCTCAAGAAGGCCGTTGAATCGGCCATCGCGAACGCCGAACATAACGACGGTGCAGATATCGACGAACTCAAGGTCACCACAATTTTTGTGGACAAGGCCGAGTCGATGAAGCGCTTTTCCGCACGAGCCAAAGGGCGCGGTAACCAGATTGAAAAGCAGACTTGTCACATCACTGTGAAGGTCGGAGCTTAAGGAGTCACGATGGGTCAGAAAATTCACCCGATTGGGTTCCGCCTTGCGGTTACACGTAATTGGGGCTCGAAGTGGTACGCAGACGGTAAAGATTTCGGTAGCATGCTTGCTTCTGATATCCGCGTTCGCGAATACCTAAAAAAGAAACTGAAGCTTGCTTCAGTGGGACGCGTGGTTATTGAGCGCCCAGCCAAAAATGCACGCATCACAATTTACTCGGCTCGCCCAGGTGTTGTGATCGGCAAACGTGGCGAGGACATCGAAGGCCTGAAGTCTGATTTGCAACGTTTGATGGGCGTGCCTGTTCACGTCAACATCGAAGAAATTCGCAAGCCAGAGACCGATGCTCAACTGATCGCAGACTCAATCTCGCAACAGCTTGAAAAGCGGATCATGTTTCGCCGTGCCATGAAGCGCGCCATGCAAAATGCCATGCGTCTGGGTGCCCAAGGCATCAAGATCATGAGTGCTGGTCGCCTGAATGGTATTGAAATCGCTCGTACTGAATGGTACCGCGAAGGTCGTGTGCCGCTTCATACCTTGCGTGCGAACATCGATTATGGCACCTCTGAAGCTCATACCACCTATGGCGTAATTGGCATTAAGGTCTGGGTCTACAAAGGCGATATGTTGGCCAACGGCGAAACTGCTGTTGAAACCGCAGCGCCCCGCGAAGAAGAGCGTCGTCCGCGTCGCGCACCACGAGCTGACAAGCCCGAAGGTGCACGTCCAGCAGGCGCAGCTCGTCCCGCAGGGCGTGGTCGTGCGCCGCGCAAGGCTGACGCCGCGCCCGCGCCAGAAGGAGAATAAGTATGCTGCAACCAGCGCGCAGGAAATATCGCAAAGAGCAGAAAGGCCGTAATACCGGCCTGGCTACGCGCGGTGCACAGGTTTCATTTGGTGAGTTTGGTCTTAAAGCAACCGGTCGTGGTCGCCTAACCGCTCGTCAAATTGAATCAGCCCGCCGTGCCATTAACCGTCACATTAAGCGTGGCGGTCGTATCTGGATTCGCATCTTCCCCGATAAGCCGATTTCACAAAAACCGGCAGAAGTGCGGATGGGTAACGGTAAAGGTAACCCCGAGTATTGGGTTGCCGAAATTCAGCCCGGCAAAGTGCTGTACGAAATGGAAGGCGTTAGTGAAGAGTTGGCACGTGAGGCGTTTCGTCTTGCCGCCGCCAAGCTTCCTATTGCAACCACCTTCGTCTCGCGGCACATTGGTGCCTAAGGGTCAAAAGGAATCGATATGAAAGCAAGCGAACTTCGTGCTAAATCTGCTGCTGAACTCGGTCAAGAACTCGAGAGCCTGTTGAAGGCTCAGTTCGGACTACGTATGCAGCGGGCAACTCAGCAGCTCACCAACCACAGTCAATTCCGTAAGGTGCGCCGAGATATCGCGCGTGTGCATACGTTGTTGTCTGAGAAGGGCGGAAAATAATATGACCACCACTCAAGCAGCTAAGCCAAAGCGTCAGCGTACGCTCGTTGGTAAAGTCGTTAGCAACAAGATGGATAAAACCATTGTCGTCATGGTTGAGCGTCGCGTTAAGCACCCAGTGCTTGGCAAGATCATTATGCGCTCTGCCAAATACAAGGCGCATGACGAAACCAACCAGTACAACGAAGGCGATACCGTAGAAATCGCTGAAGGCCGTCCAATCTCGCGCTCCAAGTCTTGGACCGCAACTAAGTTGATTGAAGCGGCACGTGTGATCTAATTTTGATTTCGCGGTTAGCCAGGTAGTGAAAAGAGCAACGATTTTATTCGTTGCTCTTTTGTTATGTGCGCCCAGCATGGGCGCAATTATCAAGTGGGGTATTCCGGCTTAAGCTTTGTTTGAAAAGTAATTTTCGCATTAATCGATCAAAATCGTCGTAAGCGATCCATAAACCCCAACCTAGTCACGCGGTAAAAGCTGCGCGATCATCTCTACTTCGAAACGTAAGATGAGATGAAGATGAAAATTAGCAAAGGCGTGCAGTTTTGGACCGAGCATTTAGCCGGTGTTAAGCGAGAAGGTCTA
>CAMCII010000024.1 GCA_945874505.1 Bordetella parapertussis
GCTGATAACGGCAGTATGGTGCCTGTGTCGGCGTTGATTCAAGTGACGCAAATTGTTGGGCCCGAGCAGCTCGAACGCTTTAATGGATTTTTAGCCGCCAAGGTGCTTGGCAATGGCATACCTAGCGTGAGCTCGGGTGAGGCGATTCAACTGGTGCAAGACGTCGCAAATGCGTCGTTACCGACTGGCTACGAGTTGGCGTGGGCTGGGCAGGCGTATCAGCAACTTCGCACCGGTAACACCTCAGCCGTGGCCTTCGTGTTCGGTATCTTGATGGTGTTTTTGATTCTGGCTGCACAGTATGAACGCTGGTCGTTGCCGCTTGCGGTGCTGTTGGCTATGCCCTTTGCTTTCTTTGGCGCCTTGCTGGCGGTCTGGTTACGTAATATGCCTAACGATATTTATTTTCAGATCGGATTAGTCGTGCTCGTCGGGCTATCTGCAAAAAATGCTATTTTGATTGTTGAGTTTGCCTCGCAAAAGCGGCAACAGGGCATGAGTAACATTGATGCAGCATTGAATGCGGCGCGGCAAAGATTCCGACCGATTGTGATGACTTCGTTGGCGTTTATTCTGGGCGTGTTTCCGCTGGTGATTTCATCGGGTGCTGGGGCTGCTGCCCGCCGTTCGATGGGAACGGGTGTGTTTGGTGGCATGCTGGCTTCAACTTTTATCGCCACAATTTTTGTCCCGATGTTTTTTACCTGGATGTCGCGCAAACAGGCTAAGCAGGCTTCAGCGTCTGACCCTGCGCAAGCGAGCGCTGACGCGCCTGCCTCAACGACAGGTGAAAAATCTTGAAGCCTGTTTTGATGGCCAAGCGTATGTTGCAAGTGCGCAAGATAGCTTCGTCTGACATGCCTAAAAATAATGTCTCTGCAAGTCGCTTGAACATGCTGTCTTGGCAGCGCGTCGCCCGGTGCTTGGTGCTGATGAGTACGGTGTCGCTATCGTTGACTGGGTGCTTGCTGGGGCCTGATTATCAACGTCCAGACCTTGGTTTGCCCGCCCGGTATAACGCACCTGAGTTGGGCGCGGCAACATCTGCACCTGCAACTGGACCCACATCCACATCCATAACCACATCCATAACCATAACCACAACCACATCCACACCCACATCCACATCCACATCCACGTCTACATCCACAACCACGTCCGCAGGCGGTGCTGTGAACGCGCCTGTCAATGCCCAGTGGTGGACTCTGTTTGATGATGCGACGCTTAACCAACTGGTGCAGGCAGCGCGGCAGGATAATGCCGATATTCAGGTTGCGCTGGCTCGTATTCGTATGACTGAGTCTCTGGCAGTGCAAGCGGGTGCTTCCTTGTATCCGACCTTGAATTTGACGGCGAGTGGCACGCGTGCATCGTCGGGGCCGTCGGCTTCGCTGTCGGGTGTTGGCGTGCAGGCCAACACCTCGCAGGTCGGTCTGCTCACATCCTATGAGCTTGACGTCTGGGGGCGGGTGCGTCGTAATATCGAGTCGGCAACTGCCGTGGCGACTGCTAGCCAGTATGAGAAAGATAGTGTCAGTCTGACCGTGACGGCGCTGGTGTCGAACCTGTATTTGCGTTTGCGCTCTCTTGACGCGCAGATGGCGGTGCTGAAAGATTCTGTGCGCACGCGCACGCAATCAGTCAAGGTGGCCGAGGCAAGATTGCAAGGTGGTTTAGTTTCACCGATTGACGTCAATCTCGGAAAAGCCGTTTTGGCAGCCTCGCAGGCTAGCTTGTCTGAAGTCACCCGCCAACGCGCGATTGCGCAAAATCAATTAGGCGTGTTGACCGGCAAGCTTGATTTGACGATTGCTGCAGGTGATGTGCGTCAATTACCTGCGCCACCTTTGCCACCTGAGGGGCTGCCCTCGACTGTCGTAGAAAGTCGACCAGATGTGAACCGTGCCGAACAAGACTTGAGGGCGGCAAATGCACGCGTTGGAGTGGCGACGGCTGGGTTGTTTCCAACCTTCTCTCTTGTTGGGATGTTTGGTGCACAAAGTGTGGCGTTTAGCTCTTTCTTGACCGGAGAAAGTTCGGTCTGGTCAGCAGGGATTGGCTTATTGCAGCCTATTTTTTCAGGTGGCTTGTTACAGGGGCGTTTGGAATATGCCAAGGCGCAACAGCGAGAGGCATTAGGCGGCTATGTGAAGGTTGTGCGCAACGCCTTCGGTGAAGTCAGCGACGCCTTGGTCTCTGTGCAACAGACCTTGCAGACCGAGCAATACTTGCAGCAGCAGGTACAGGCCTCGACCAAGGCGCAAGAGATTGCCGCGCTGCGTTATGCCGCAGGATACGTTGATTTTTTAAACGTGCTTGAATCGCAACGTGTTGCCAATGAGGCGAGTTTGGCCTTTGTGATTAACCGGTCAGCACGCCTGCAAGCCAGTGTCGATCTGTTTAAGGCCTTGGGTGGCGGGTGGATGGCTAAACCCTAAGAACATGAAGGATCAGACTGTTGGCTTGACACGCGCCTTGCTATCGCTCTTAGGGGTGCCACTCACTTAAAAAGCTGATTGTCGGTGATGGGAACGAACTGCCCCCCGATGCCAATAATCTTGACTGTTGGTGGTAGCTCGGGTTTAAACAAGCGCAGCATCGCCAAGTCAACTGTGTACACAGATAACAAATAGTAATTGTCTCGTTGCGTCGCCTCAGAGGCGAGTTTGGAGACAAGCCCACCGACTAGCTGATTTGCAAAACGATCGCCAGGCGCATTTTTGCTTGGCATATTTGCGGTGATCTGTTTGCTGACAAAACCTTCGAATTCGGTCTTGGTTGGGTTGCTGACAAGCAGTAGCAATCCGACAATAATTGCAATAAGGTTGCTCATTTTTTTGTTAGATGAGTTTATTGACAGAGCGGGCATGAATGACCTGACCTTGTGCGAAGCGTCCGTGATTCTCTTCAACAGCGTCAAGCTTGTACAGATAATTTACCATTAAACCCGCTGACTCTCTTAAGCCTTTTTTTGACAAATCTGCAGCCCAATTCAGGCGATGTAGTTCTGCACCATTACCTAGGTGAAATTTGGCCACGGGACTGCCTTCTCGTCGGGTCGCAAAATAAATTAAATAGATGGCACAAAGCGAGGTGAGCGCCTCACGCTCTTTGGCTGGGCTTGTAGCTGGAGTCCATCCATCATTCAAGCGCTGTACCCATGTTTTATTGGTTAAGCTAAGTACCTCAAGAGCTTGCTCTAAGCGCGTGCGCGTCGTAAGCGGCAAATCCACTTGGTTGAATTGAGGCCCGCGCGTGAGCCAGTCGATCAAGCCCGGAATGGGTGAGAGCGTCACGAAGGTGCTTAGACTTGGGATTTCATTTTTTAGGTGCTCAGCGACGCGTTTGATTAGAAAGTTGCCAAGCGAGACCCCGCGTAAACCAGGCTCACAGTTGCTGATTGAATAAAACACCGCGACTTTCGGTTTTTTATGGTCGGAGGGCGTCGATTTTTTATCGACCAAGGGGCCAATTGCGCCAGGGATCTCTGAGAGAAGGGCGACCTCAACAAAAATCAAAGGCTCGTCTGGAAGTTGTTGATGAAAAAAAGCAAAACACCGACGGTCGGGCTGTAAGCGCCTGCGTAAGTCATCCCAGCCATCAATCGCGTGCACCGCTTCGTGTTGAATGATTTTTTCAAGTACGTGCGCAGGTGAACGCCAATCGACTTGATGCATTTTTAAAAAACCGGGGTTAAACCAAGACGATAGTAAGTGCCGGATGTCGTAATCGAGTGCTGCCAAATCTGGGCGCTTGTCTAATAACCGCAAAAGCTCTCGGCGCATGGTGAGGGCAGCCTTGGTGCCGCCGGGGGCGCGATTCATGCGCCGGAACAGCTCTTGACGTGGCGCTTCAGTGGCTTTTGTTAAGGCGATGAGACTTTGCGCTGAGGGGGCTTTGGCATAGGCTTGGGCGGCCTGCAAGACCAAACCAGGGTCAGGGTTAAATTTCTCAGCTAGGGCGGTATAGAACACGCTGCGTTGTGCGTCATCAAGTAACTGATATTGGCTGATGAGCTCTTGCGCCATGCTAGAACCATTGGCTTCTCCGCGCTCAGAAATCAGATTGTTGGCAGCGGCGAGAGCTTTTGTCAGGTAGCGAGGGCGATTAAGGTGGTCTAAGAGCTTCATTTGGTATCTTGACCTTAGATAATGATTTTTTAAATACAGTTAACGTAATTTATCTTAATTTTACAAGACAATGTCGCAATTAACACTTAAAAGTAATTAAAAATCATTAAAATAGTATCAAAATAGCATTAAAAATATTTTTATATTTTATTTTAAGATTCCTAAGAGGTTTGAAAAACTATCTGTCCAAGCCTTGAAATTGGGCGAGGGTTTGAGAATTTTCCCAGCCTTGAGTGCTTCAGGAAGGGTTGCAGCGCGTTCTGGTGACATGAGTAGCACCCAAACAGTGTGGCGGCAAAACTCATCTTGCGCAGTGGGTTGTAAATTAAAGGCGATGGCGACCTTTCCAAAGTGCTGCGCTGCGGCTGCAATCACTGGCTCAAGATCCAAATAATGATTGGTGATGTGTACAGCTAGCATGCCATCGGGTTTTAAATGACCAAAATAAGTCTTCATCGCCTCAAGGGTGAGTAGATGTGCCGGGATGGAGTCTCCCGAAAACGCATCCATGGCCAAGAGGTCGAACTGTTGTGGCGACTCACGTTCGAGCATTAGGCGACCATCCCCCAAGACCGGAACAATCTTGGCGGGGCTATCGCTTAAGTATGTAAATTCGCTGCGTGCGAGTTCAAGTACCTGGTCGTTGATCTCGTACATACGCATCTCATCACCCGCGCGACTGTAGGTGGCCAAAGTACCTGCCCCAAGCCCGACAACACCGATCTTTAAAGGGGCGTTTTGCGCGAGGCTATCAATGGCGAGGCCAATCCCTGATTGACGGCAATAATAGGCCGTTGGTGTTTTGCGTAGTTTGGGATCTAGGTATTGTTCGCCGTGAACGATACCGCCATGCACCATCTTACGCAGGGTCCCATGCTGAGGGCCTGTGGCGCTCTGTGGCGTGTCTTCAATGCGTAATTGACTATAGAAGTTACGCATGACCACTCGCGAACCGTTGATACTTTCAAACGAGCTGTCGGCCAGACGCCAGCCATAGCCCATTAGCGCTAGCAAAAGAACGACACGCCCTGTTGTCGCGGTGCCCTTCCATAACACGACACAGACAAGGGCTGCACACATGAATAAGCCGATCGGCATTTCAAAATAGGCAGTGAAAATCAGCGGCGCGATCAAACCTACAAAGGTACCGCCTAAAGCGCCACCGATCGACATCATCAGATAAAAGAGCGTGAGATGACGCACTGAAGGCTTGCGTCGCACTAATTCGCCATGACACACCATACAAAAGACAAACAGAGTCAAGGCGATCAGGACGATCATCACCGGAACGCTCATGCTACGGTTCATCACAACATCAAGTGCAATGAACGACAGAGGTAAAGCGATCAAAAAGGCCGAGCGTACGTAATAGCGCGGCGCGTCAAAGCACAAGATAAAACTTAAGAGATAGATGCTGAGCGGTAGTACCCATAAAAAAGGTACGGGCGCCACGTCGTTGGTGAGTTGTCGCGTCATGGTTAACAGCAAGATCGAGGCTGAGGCTGCCAGACCTATCCATAACAGACACTCGCGTAAACTCGGGCGGGCTTGCGGCGCGTCTGCGCGTTGAGTTTGCACGATGTTGTTTGATTTTTTGCGATAGACCACCATCCCCGTTGCGATCGCCGCCACGACAAACAGTACATAGCCAGCCGACCACCCTTTTGCTTGCAGGCCCACCGCAAAAAAAGGTTCGATGACCACCGGGTAGGACAGGAGCGCGATCATTGAGGCAAGATTAGACAGCGCATAAAGCCGATAGGGTTTGGCATCGGCGCCCGTGCTAGAAAAGGCGTGGGCATACCAGGCTTGCATCAGCGGCCCAGTTGTAGACAGCATCAGGTAGGGCGCCCCAACCGAGACAGCCAGCACGACAAAGACCGCCCAACTCGGGCTCGTTAGGGCATCGCCCTTCCAGGAGGGGTCGGCGGCCACGGGTAGCATCACGAGGCTTAACGCCAATAACCCGAGGTGAACGATGACTTGGCGCTGTGCAGAGAGTTTTTCGTGTAGCCAATGCACGTAGGCGTATCCAAGCAGCAACTCTGCTTGAAAAAACACCATGCAGACACTCCAAACCGATGACGAACCTCCAAACCACGGCAGAATCATTTTGGCAATGATTGGCTGAATTTGAAAAAGCAGAAAGGCGGATAGAAAGACGGTGGTGGCGAACAGCAGCATCGTAGAGCCCTAGCGCAAATGAGTAGTATTTGAAGAGACAAAAAGTAACTTAATAGCGCAAATAAGGAAAGTGATATTCTCTTGCCCGGACTGTTCAAATGCGCGTCTGCTGCCTGAATACAGCACTGGGCTTGCCTGACCCTGCGCTAGCAGGTTTTGGCAGTGTCGGCTGATTGGCATATGCGGTCGATATTGGCGATAAGATGACATCATCGGCGATGGCGGTGATGTGTCGAGTTTCGGCACTCTAGCTTCGAGATCTTGAGCTCGCAGATCGACACGGCTCTATTGAGCACTCTCAACAAGCGCAGGGTGTTCGTCAAACACTCGAACAATAGGCTCAGGTTGTTTAAAGCCTTCCCAGCCTCCACCCAGCGCTTTCACAAGTGCAATATTGGCTAAAAACTGATTGCCGTGCATTTGCCACTTGACGCGCTCTGCGGTCAATTGGTTTTGTTGCAGCAAGGCAAGAGTTTGAGCCGTGTCAAGGCCTTCGCGATAACGTACTGCGCTGACCCTGAGCGCACGGTTTAAGTTTGTGACGGCTTCATCTTGTTTCAGGCGGGCGCGAGAGAACTGCTGTATGCCGCTCATCGAATCTTGGGTTTCTTGAATCGCCACCAAAACCACTTGACGGTAGTTGGCCAGCGTTGCCGCATAACCCGCCTGAGCAAAGCGATAATTCGCGCTCGTGCGCCCCGAGTCAAAGATCGTTTGCGTAGCCGTTATGCCAATCGACCAAAGCAGCGAGGGCAAACTGAGCAAAGAGGCGATATTGGTTGAGTCGCCACCAATAAAAGCCGGTGCGACCAGCAAGGATGGAAAAAATGCAGCCTTCGCGACGCCGATTTGAGCATTTGCCGCGGCCATCGCCCGTTCTGCTGCAGCGACATCCGGCCGGCGCTCAAGCAGAGTTGAAGGCACGCTCACTGGAAACGCTGGTAAAGTTTGCGGTAAACGTCCAGCAGGTAGTTTAAAACTAGAGGCCGGCGTCGCGGTGAGTGTCGCCAGTAGATTCTCTTGAAGGTTACGCAGATTATTGAGTAACTCAAGTTGCGCGCCGCTTGATTGCACCAGCGCCTTTTGCTGAGAGAGCTCAGTTTGGCCAGCGGCACCCAGGTCGTAGCGTTTTTGAATCAGCCCGAGCAGTTTGTCTTGCAACCCAACGATCATCGTCAGCACACGAATTTCTTCATCGTATTGACGAAGCAAAATATAAGACGTTGCCACTTGCGCCGTTAAGAGCAGGCGCACGCTCTCAGTGTCAGCGGCCGCCTGATCGGCGGTATTGCGCGAGGCCTCTACGTCACGCCTGACCTTACCTAGCCAATCAATCTCGTAGGTCATGAGCGCGACCGGCCTAAAGTCATTTTGTACCGTTGAAACATTGACGCTATCGTAGGTCGAGGTAGGTCGGTTGGCTGAAGTTAAGGTACGCGAACCAGTACCCGATACCGCTACCGTTGGCAGCAAGGCAGCACCGCGCGCCTGGCTTTGTGCGATGGCCTGATCCAACCTGGCAAGCGATGCCTGTAAGGTATTGTTATTGTCAAGACAGCGCTCAATCAATTGATGGAGAGTTATGTCGTTAAAGTGAGTCCACCATTTGTCTTTGGGTTGATGATCTGCAGGCTCGGCAATTTTCCATAAAGACGCGTTTGCACCGGGTAATGTTTTCCAATTGGCCGGCATATCAAGCTCTGGGCGCACATAGTCAGGCCCAATCGGCGCGCAGCCCGCACAGGCTAAGGCAATCAGGCAAAGAGAGAACGAGCGTTTCATGGGCGCTTGGGCGGAGTTTCGATCTTGACAACCTGGCCATCCGTAATTGAATCTAGTGGGTTCACGACGATGTCTTCGTCAGTGGTCAGCCCAGCCCGAATCTCAACCAGCAAACCATAATCGATGCCGAGTGAGACCTTTTTCTTTAAAATCTTATTGTCTTTGACGGTAGCCACAAACGGGCCGCCCGCGCCAAAAATCAAGGCATTCGTCGGAATAATCAACTGGCTACCCGTCGAGATATTTAACGTGGCTTCGATGTAGGCGCCAGGCATCAGTACACGCCCTTCGTTGGGAACTTCGATGTCAACTTGTAGCGAGCGGGTCACCGTATCGATTGCGCCTGCGGTGCGCGCAATCCGCCCTTTGACTGGCTTGTCGGGTGCGCTATTTTGACGGATTAACACTTCGTCGCCGACTTTGATCTGCCCAACGCGATCTTGGGGCAGATACACATAGACGTGCAGTTTGTCGACATTAGCCATGGTAAACATGGATTGAGCCGTGCCGACATTACCGGCATTCACCAAGTCGCCCATGTTGACGTTGCGCCGCGTGATCGTGCCATCAAACGGGGCCACCACTGTGCCAAAACTTTGCAAATCGCGCAGGCGTTTTAAGACGGCTTCTGTTTGTCTAAAGAGCGCTGTTTTTTCATCGAGTTCTTGTTGCGAGACAGCGTCTTCAGCGCGTAGGCGCTTCCAGCGCTCGAAAGCCGTTTTAGCCAATTGAAAATTTGCTGTCGCTTCTTCAACCTGCTTATTGACTTCAGGGATGTCTAAAATCGCGAGCGTTTCGCCTTTTTTTGCCGTGTCACCGATATCTTTTAGCCACTGTTTGACGTAGCCGTTGACGCGTGAGTAAATTTGGGCTTCATGGATGCCAAGCAAGGTGCCCGGTAGTACGAGTCGGGTGTGTGGGCCCGTCGCGGCTGGCGGTGCCGGTTTAGTGACCATTACGTGCATGATCGAGTTTTGCTCAGCCCGTTGGGCAAGAACGTCGCCGTAAGACCAGCGGGTAAACAAAGTCTTGGTCAAGCCAAAGCCCATCAGCAACAAGAGCAAAAAGACAAATATTTTTGTCTTTTTCACCACTCGGGCGCGGCTCAGGTCGTGATCGGGTCCGTGTTGATGAAACTCGGGCAAGCCCTGATGGGCGTGGCGTTGTTCTGTCATATAAGCGCTCTTCGTTGGTCGTTGCGTACCGCCAGCATTCGATGAAAGGACGCAAAAAGAACCGGTACAAAAAACAAAGTTGACACGGTGGCAAAGAGTAAGCCCCCGATCACCGCGCGGCCTAACGGTGCATTCTGCTCTGAGCCTTCGCCAATACCAATGGCAATTGGGACCATCCCAAGAATCATCGCTAAAGCCGTCATTAAGACCGGCCGCAAACGTGTTGCGCCTGCCTCAAGTGCAGCAGATAAAGCGGGCAGGCCATCGGCTAAGCGTTGGCGGGCAAACGAGATCACCAGGACGCTATTGGCTGTTGCGACACCCACTGTCATAATGGCGCCCGTGAGCGCAGGGACGCTTAGGTTGGTGCCTGTCAAGATCAGCATCCAGGCAATACCGGCCAGCGCGGCAATCAGGCCGGCCACGATAATGAACGGATCTAACCAAGATTGAAAGTTCACCACAATCAGCAGGTAGACCAACACGATCGCCGCCAGCAAACCGAGGCCCAGGCCTGTGTACGAATTCTTCATCGTCTCGACTTGACCGCGCATGACCATCCGACTACCACGTGGTAGGTCTGCTTTCGCCGTATCCATAATTTTTTGAATATCGTTCGCTACGCTCGCCAGATCACGACCGCGCACGTTGGCATAGATATCGATTGAGGGCTGGATGTTATAGCGAGTCAAAATCGCGAATTCGGTCGAAGGCGATACCGTGACTAAGTTGCCCAGCAACTGAGTGCTGCGCCCGCTCGCGGCATTGGCGGCCGCTAAAGCACTTGAGGCGGCAGCATTTGACGGGCCGACCGGCAGGCGTAAGAGATCATCCAGAGACTCAATCTTTGACTGAGGCGCTTGCACCTGAATTGTGTAATTGATGTTGTTATTGGGATTTAGCCAGAATGAAGGTGTGGTTTGGGCACTGCCCGAAAGCGGTAGCAGTACATTTTGTGCTAGATCCGCAGGGGTTAGGTTCAGGGTTTGCATACGCGTGCGATCCATCTTAAGCGCGATCGAAGGCTTGTCAAGGCGCTGATGAATATGCACGTCGGCCGCGCCCTTGACACCGGCAATTTGAGTCACTAGCTTGCTGGCAAACTGTTGATTGGCCGCGTAATTAGCCCCAACAATCTGAACATCAATGGCGGCGGGGATACCGAAATTTAAAATCTGCGTCACGAGGTCGGCCGGTTGATAAAAGAATTCAACATCTGGAAAATTCTTGCGCAGTTCTGGTAAGAGAGCCTCCATATAGTATTCGCTTGGTCGGTGACCCGGTTTAAGCTTGATCATGATGTCGGCATCAAAGGCGCCGATTGTGCCCGAGCTGCTGTAGGAAAGATTGATGCCGCTATTTGGCAGGCCGACGTTGTCTAAGATTCCCGCCAGATCTTTTTCTGGAATCACTTTGCGAATGACTGTTTGCACTTCGTCCGCAATAATCGCCGTACGTTCAACGCGAGTGCCGCTAGGCGCGCGCAGGTGAAGCTTGATTTCACCGGTGTCGACAAGCGGAAACAAATCTCGCCCGAGCAACGCAAAGATGCCACACGACCCAAGACAAAAGAACAGAAAACCAAAGATGAACTGTTTGCGATGAGTCAGTAAGTGACTCAGTAACAACACGTAAGCCGTACGAAACTTTTCGAAGCGATTGTTAAAACGAACATGCACGGCGTAGATGGTTCGATCAATCAGCCCCTGGCTTGTCGCACGCCCAAACAACAGATATGCCATGGTCGGTACCAGTGTGCGCGACAAGATGTACGAGGCCAGCATCGCAAAGATCACGGCCTCGGCAAGCGGTACAAAGAGGTACTTAGCGACGCCGCCCAAAAAGAACATCGGCACAAACACAATACAAATACAGAGCGTCGAGACAAAAGTCGGTACGGCGATTTCGCCCGCACCTTCCATAATTGCTTCGTAGAGCCCTTTGTCCATATGCATATGTCGTTCGATATTCTCGAGCGTGACTGTAGCGTCATCGACTAAAATCCCGACTGCAAGTGCCAAGCCGCCAAGCGTCATAATGTTGATCGTTTCACCCAGCAAATACAGCGCAATCAGCGAGGAGAAAATCGAAAGCGGAATCGAAATGGCAATAATCAGGGTGCTGCGCCAATTACCCAAAAAAAGCAGCAACATGAGTGCTGTCAGCACCCCAGCGATGAGTGCTTCGTGGATGACGGCAGCAATTGCTTCTTTGACGAAGATCGATTGATCGGCCAAGAGTCTGACCTCGATCCCCTCGGGCAGCAAAGGTAATAAAGAGGGTAGTTTCGCTTTTAACGCGTTGACGACATCCAACGTTGAGGCACCGCCATTTTTCAGTGCTGTCAGCAGCAAGCCACGCTGGCCGTCTTGCCTAACAATATTGATTTGAGGTGAAAATCCATCGCGCACATGCGCCACTTCGCGTAAAAAAGTGGTGGCGCCGCTGACGGTTCGAACCGGGATATTGTTGAGTTCGGCAATGCTTGGTGGAGACGAGTTCAGCGTCACATTAAATTCAGTATCGCCAATTTTTGCTGTGCCAGAGGGTAGGGTCAGGTTTTGCGTGGTGATGGCGTTGATGATGTCTGACGAGGTCATCCCTTTAGCAAGCAAGGCTTGTGGGTCGATATCTACCGATACGGCGCGTACCTTGCCGCCATACGGAAACGGCATGGCAAGACCCGGAATCGTAATCAGTTGTGGTCGTAGAATATTGATGGCTGCATCGAATAATTCTTTTTCAGCCATCACCGTACTAGACATACCGATTTGAATCACAGGGACCGACGAGGCCGTATATTTAATGATGAGAGGGGGGGTGATGCCCGGCGGCATTTGTCGCAGAACAGATTGCGACACTGCAACCACCTGTGAGATCGCCGTTTGGATATTGGCCTTTGGCTGAAAAAAGATTTTGATGATCGCGATGCCGCCCAATGACTGTGATTCGATATGTTCGATGTCATTGACGGTTGTCGTAAGTGAACGCTCGTGTGTCTGAGTGATGCGATTGCCCATCTGTTGGGCAGATAAGCCGTTGTAGTTCCAGATCACACTGATCACGGGGATGTTGATCTCGGGCAAGATGTCGACTGGGGTGCGCAACACTGCGAGTGGCGTAGTGATCAGGATGAGAATTGCCATCACGATAAACGTGTAAGGTTTCTCTAGCGCGGTTCTAACTATCCACATCCTGAAGTACCCAAGCTAAGCTTTTTAAAGATAAAAATTCACTAGGCAACACAAGTCTCGACCGAGTGAAAAGTAGGTATTTTCCACTAGTCTACGAAGTGTCGCAGTATAGAGGAAGCAAGACTCAGCAGATAGTTGTATTTTTGACCTCAGCAGGGGTCAAGACGTTTCAATGCGTTTGCGACGAGACTTTGGTGTGTCGTTGGTTTCACACCTGTTAACCGGGCGCGTTGTTGGTAAAGCAATATTTAGCATGAGCGGCTTAAGGCAAGAGTTACCGGTTAGGTTAGATAAGGCCCCTGAGTCGATGCAGTCAAACTTGTGACCCGTTGTATCGGCTTAGTGTCGTCGATCTAACAGACGCTTAACCTTCGAACTTTGTGAGGTCATGGTGTACTTGTCAAGATCGCCTTTTTTAACCGGCGTGATCTGAACCTTCAGACTGAGCACTTCTTTCATGCGCCGTTCAAGATCCTCGCGCAGGCCGGCCAAGTCGGCGCTTGGATCAATGACTTCGACCCAGACATCCATGTGATCCGTGGCAGCCTCGCCAACCCGATCCACAAAGCAAAAGTACTCACCATTTAGGCGCTTATCCTCGAGGACCGCAGCGCCTACGGCTTCAGGAAACACATTCACCCCACGCAATTTCACCATGTTGTCGTTACGACCAAAAATACGCTTTAGCCGTCGCGAGGTATTGCCGCAGGGGCAGGAGGTCGTGTGAAAGGCTGAAATATCGTTGACATTAAAACGAATCTGCGGCGCGCCGTATTTATACAGTGTCGTGATGTAGGTGGTGCCTTTCTCGCCATCAGGCAAAATTTTTCCGGTCTCTGGATCCGCCATCTCTAAAATAAAGGCATCTTCCATCACATGCATGCCAGTTTGGTGTTGACATTCGGCTGCCAGCATGCCGCTTTCGTGCGTGCCGTACATATCAAACGCCTTCGCGCCCCATAGGTCTTCGAGCAGCTCGCGGTTCTCCATCCCTAAGTGGGTACCCAACAAACGGACGCCTAAAGACTTTGGATCGATACCTAACTCGTCACGCGCCACGATTGCCATATGTCGCAGGTAGGCCGGAAACCCCAAAATGACTTTGATGCCCCACGCCTTGATAATCTCAATCTGGCGCCGGGTAGGTGTATTCGCACCACTCCCCGTCATGACGGGGACCGCGCCGGTGTAACGCCAGAGTGCTTCGCGCGGTGCCATACCGCCATTACCCAGACCGAGGGATAAGGTCACCAAAACCATGTCACCTGGTCGAATCCCGTGCATCGCCATGCGGCGACCGCCCAAAATCGCCATGGTCTCGCGGTCTTGGGGCGAGTACAGCATTGGGCGCGGCAAACCGGTTGTGCCACCACTAGTTTGCAACACCAAGGGCATATGTTTGCCACTTTCAGGCGAGATCCCCATGAAATCGCCGAAGGGCGGATTGCGCTCAATACTCTTGCGGATATCGTTGACGTCGTAAACCGGAATCTTGATCAAGTCATCGAGCGTACGAATGTCGGTGGGTACCAAACCGTGTGCAGTCCAATGGCGCTTAAAGAACTCGATCTCCCAACCGCGCGCAACGGTCTTTAAAAATCGTTGCTCTTGCAGCGCACACATTTCGTCACGCGACAATTTTGCTGTCGTGTGAAAGTAGGTCGGTGGCGGTGGATAGTCGCGCCACAGTTGTTCAAAATCAAGCGAACGAAAATACCAAGGCACAAAATCTGGTGAGTCGGGCGAATTGGTGTTGTCTTGGTTGTTTGAGTTCATTTTTCTAGTTTTGTACAAAAAGGTTTAGATCAGGCTGCCAAGTCGGCCGCCATCAACGTGTTGCACGGTGCCAGTCATATATGCCCCCCAGGGCGAACATAAAAACGCGACCAGTCCTGCGATTTCGTTGGGCTCGCCCACGCGCCCCATCGGGATCAGTTTGGTGATTTGAGCCATCTGTTCTTGCTCAAGTTGACCAGGGGTGCCGCCGCCAAATACGGTGGCCAATCTCCCGGTTGCGATGCGCCCGGGGCAGATGGTGTTGATGGTGATGCCTTGATTGGCAAGCTCAAGCGAAAGAGTCTTTGCGTAACCCAAGACCCCAGCCCAAGTGGCGACCGATAGTCCGAAACGTGCGATGGGCTGAATCGCCGAAAGAGCGGTGATGTTGACGATGCGGCCCCAGCTGTGCTCTCGCATGGACGGCAAAGCGCCGCGGCAAAGGCGAATCACGCTCATCAGATTTTGCTCAATGGCTTTTTGCCACGCAACATCATCAAAACTCTCAAGTTCGCCTAGCGGCGGCGCCCCATCGTTATTGATCAAAATATCGATCTGTTTAAATTTGCTTAAGGCTTCGAAAATGATTCTTTCGCAATCACTGCCCTTGCGGATATCGGCGGCAATGGCAAACGTTGTTGCACCCGTTTCGGCCGATATCGTTGCGCAGGCCTCGTTGAGTGGTTCTTCTTTGCGCGCCACCATTGCGACGGTGGCCCCCTCTGACGCTAAAAGATGAGCGATGGCGTAGCCAATCCCTTGGCTTGCGCCGCCGACTAAGGCGATTTTTCCGCTCAATGATAAATCCATTAGTTGGCCTCGGTGATGCCAAACAAACGCTCAGCGTTACGATAAAACACGCGTTCAAGAATGTCATCGGTATAGCCCAGATCTTTCCAGTCTTGCACCAGACGTTCGTAGCGAAACAGCGGGTAATCAGCGCCAAACATCACTCGATCTTTTAAGCGTGACCGAATTTCTTTTTTAAAGGGGTCTGTGAAGTACTTAGGCGACCAGCCATGCACTTCGCTCCAGACGTTGGGTTTATGGATCATGATTGAAATCATGTCATCTTGCCAAGGCCAGGCGGGTCGCCCACTGATAATTTGCAAGTCCGGAAAATCAATCGCCAATTCATCGATATAGCGTGGGTGGCAAAGATCAAGTTTGATGCCAGCCCCACCGCGCAAGCCAGCGCCCGCCCCAGTATGGCCTACTAACACTAGCGCTGGGCGCTTGTGCGCTTGTAGGACTTCGTAAATAGGGTGATAGATTGGGTCGCTGGCGGCAAAGCCGGTGCCCGAGCCCGACACGCAAAAACCTACAAAGCCTTTGCTTAGCTGGATGCAGCGGTCGAGTTCATCGGCAGCGGCCTGGCCTAAACGGGGATCCATCTGCAGCCAATTTCCAAAAATGCAATCTGAAAACTTAGCCTGGGTGTCGATGGCATAGTCGTGCAGGGGTTTGACCTCTTCAATTGAGAGGTTTTTGGTAAAACCAAAATCCAGGATGGTCTTGACCTGATTCGCGCGCAGATAGGCCGCCATTTGCTCTTCAGTGTCGTACGTTGGGGTTGAATTCCAGGTGCTTTTTTGTTGTGCCAGTGCGTCGGCCGAACGTAGTACGTAGCCACGCTCTGTGCCCCAGTGTGAATGTAAGTCAACGATCCGCATAGTGTCTCCTAATCGCCTACGATAGTAGAAACTTGCTTGGGTGCTGTCAACGCAGGTATTTGGCGAGGTAAACGTTTTAAGACAGAAGTTAGTGAAGCTTGGTAAGCTTGTGCGCTGAGGCTAAGGCAAAGGCAAAGGCAAAGATGCTTGTGCTTTAAGTCGAAGGCAGAGGACAGCTACCGGGCTAAAAGTTCATTTGCAATATTAAGCACGATGGCTTAGGCCTAATTTAATCATTGTCATGCAGAGTGTTCACTTGAAAAATCAAAAACTACTGACGTTTGTGCAAGACCTAACCGGCTTGATTGGGCGTGAGCAGGCTGAGCCAGCGCTTTTAAAACAGGGGGCTGCCTTGCTAGAGGCGCTGGTCGCGCAAGACGACTGGTTGCCAGAACAATTCACTGTGCCTCACCCCGAGTTTTATCGTCAGTATTTGCTGTACGCAGATCCGCTTGAGCGGTTTTCAGTGGTGAGCTTCGTGTGGGGCGCTGGGCAGAAGACCCCTGTACATGACCACATGACTTGGGGTCTGATTGGGATGTTGCGCGGTCAAGAGATCGATACACACTATTTCAAGCAAGCAGATGGCAGTTATCTGCGTGGCGAAAGTCATGTGCTCAAACCGGGCAGTGTATGCAGCGTATCACCCGCCACGCATGATGTGCACGAGGTTGCAAATTTTCATGCGGATCAGACCTCGATCAGCATTCATGTCTATGGCGGCAATATCGGCCGTATCAGCCGACATGTGTTTGACCCTGTAACAGGCGCAGAAAAAACTTTTATCTCTGGCTACAACAGTGATGTTGTACCTAACCTTTGGAATTAATCACCGTGTTTAAGCTTAGTCCGATCGATGCTGTGCAGGTATGCGAGTACCAAGACGTTCGTAGTGCTCTGCTTGAAAAACGCGAGATCGCGTTTTTAGATGTGCGTGAAGAAGACCCGCACGCTCAGTCGCACCCGTTGTTCGCTGCAAATCTCCCTTTGTCGCGGGTTGAGCTTGACGCTTATTCAAAGTTACCTCGCCGTGATGTACAGGTTGTGACGCTTGATGAGGGTGATGTCAGTTTGGCAGAGTCTGATGCCATGCTGGCCGCGCGCCGTTTGGTTGCTCTTGGTTTTACCCGAGTGGCTGTGTTTGCGGGTGGGGTACGTGCCTGGAAAGCGGCGAGTGGCGAGCTGTTTCGCGATGTGAACGTGCCAAGTAAATCGTTCGGTGAATTGGTTGAGGCTAAAAAACATACTCCTTCGCTTTCGGCGCCTGAAGTGAAGGCGTTGATTGATCAACACGCCGATGTGGTGATTGTCGATGTGCGTCGCTACGATGAGTACAACACCATGAGCATCCCCACAGCCACTAGTTGCCCAGGCGCTGAGTTAGTGCTGCGCATAGCTGAACTGGCGCCGCGGCCAGAAACGCAAGTCATCGTCAACTGCGCGGGCCGCACGCGTAGCATCATCGGCACCCAGTCTTTGATCAATGCAGGCATCCCTAATAAAGTGTCAGCCTTGCGAAATGGCACGATTGGCTGGACACTTGCAGGGCAGGCGCTAGACAAGGGTGAGACCCGAAAGTTTAAAGATGTGTCTGAGCAAACGATGCAGAACGCAGCGGCACGTGCGCGCAGTGTTGCAGAGCGTGCGGGCGTCAAGCGTGTGACGTGGTCAGAGGCGCAAACCTGGCAAGCGCAAGCAGAGCGTACGACATATTTTTTTGATACACGCACACCCGAAGAATATGCCGCCGGTCATGTGGCGGGGTTTCGTTCAGCGCCTGGCGGGCAGTTGGTGCAAGAAACAGAAATGGTTGCGCCGGTGCGGGGTGCGCGCATCGTTTTAGCAGATTCAGATGGCGTACGAGCCAATATGACTGCCTCGTGGCTGGCTCAGATGGCGTGGGATGTTTATGTCTTGACCGAGTTGCCAGTAGGGGCCTTTTCCGAGACGGGCCCTTGGGTTGCTGAGTGTGCAAAGCTGCCGATTGTTCCGACGATTGCAGCGGCAGAGTTAGCAGCTGCTTTAGCAGAGGATATCGCGCATGATGCAGTACCTGTTGTAGCGGCCAAAAAAATGGTCGTGATTGATTTGAGCAAGCACGCTCAGTATGTGCAAGCTCATATACCAGGCGCGCAGTATGTGTTGCGCTCGCAGTTCAGGCAAGCACTGAGCCGATTGCCTAGGGCGGCGGGCTACGTCTTGGTATGTCCGGACGGTTTGCTCTCGGGGTATGCGTATGCTGAGATTGCTGCGCTGCTCAGCGTACCGGTATCAGTGTTGACGGGCGGCATGCAAGCTTGGAAAGCCGCCGGGTTGGCGCTTGAAAAAGGCGCCACCGCGTTACTCTCAGAACCGATCGATCGCTACAAACGGCCCTATGAGGGCACCGATGCACCGCGCGAGGCGATGCAGGCTTACCTTGATTGGGAGTTCGGTTTAGTTGCGCAACTAGGCGTTGATGGCACG
>CAMCII010000025.1 GCA_945874505.1 Bordetella parapertussis
CGCCAAAACGCGCAGCATTCATCATGATAAACATGTACTCAAGGCCACGATTTTCTTGACCAACCAGCGTACCAATTGCACCAGCACCGACCTCGCCTTTCTCGTCGCCAAACAGCAGCACAGCAGTCGGACTGCCGTGGATCCCTAACTTATGTTCGATCGACGCGCACCAGACATCATTGCGCGCACCCAAAGAACCATCATCGTTCACCAGTACCTTAGGCACAACAAAGAGCGACAGCCCTTTCACACCGGGTGGCGCATCAGCCATGCGAGCTAACACCAGATGCACGATGTTTTCGGCCAAATCATGCTCGCCAAAGGTAATGTAAATTTTTTGACCAAACAGGCGATAGGTACCATCTGCTTGCGCGACCGCGCGCGTGTTGACCAACGACAAATCAGAACCAGCCTGCGGCTCAGTTAAGTTCATCGTGCCGGTCCATTTACCCTGAACCAACGCTTCGATATACAGTTTTTGTTGCTTATCAGAGCCCGACAACAGCAACGCCTCAATGACGCCATCGGTCAACAAAGGGCATAACGAAAACGCCAAATTACCCGCGTTTAAATTTTCGGTTGCTGCGCAGCCCAACAGTTTGGGCAGGCCCTGGCCACCCCATTGTTCTGGATGACGCAAGCCTTGCCAGCCACCCTCTACAAATTGTTTAAAGGCATGGTGATACGAAGCAGGCATCGTCACCACACCGTTAGCGTGAACCGGCGGATGCTGATCGCCATCCCAGTTGGTAGGCGCCACGATTTCAGAGGCGAACTTAGCGTTCTCATGAAGCACCGCCTCGATCAAGTCAGGCTCAAGCTCAGAAAAGGCTGGCAGCGTTAAGAGCTCGGGCAAGCCTGCAATATGCTCAAACACAAAACGAAAATCATCAACTGGGGCACGATACGTCATCACATTCACCTCGATACAAACTAAAACAAAAACCCCGTCACGGGGACGGGGTCAGAATACTCTGTCATGCTTGAATGAAGCTTACAGAGTGGTCACGAGTTCAGGAACGGCCTGAAATAAATCAGCCACCAAACCATAATCAGACACACCAAAGATTGGCGCTTCGGTATCTTTGTTAATCGCAACAATGACCTTTGAATCTTTCATGCCGGCCAAATGCTGGATCGCACCAGAAATCCCAATTGCCACATACAGTTGAGGTGCCACGATTTTGCCCGTTTGACCAACCTGCCAGTCATTGGGGGCATAACCAGCGTCAACCGCGGCGCGAGACGCGCCCATGGCGGCCCCAAGCTTGTCAGCCAGTGGATCAAGAAGTTTGAAGTTTTCAGCACTGCCCATGCCGCGCCCGCCAGACACCACAACGCGCGCACCTGCGAGTTCTGGCCGATCGTTTTTAGCGACTTCGCGGCCAACAAAGGTCGACAGGCCTGCTGAATCAGCAGCTGCAACGGTTTCGACTGACGCGCTGCCACCTTCGGGGGCTGCATCAAAACCAGTCGTACGCACCGTAATCACTTTGATGGGGTCGTTAGACTGCACGGTTGCAATTGCATTACCCGCGTAGATTGCACGTTGAAACGTATCGGGTGAATCAACGGCTTGAATTTCTGAAATTTGAGCAACATCTAAACTAGCGGCCACACGCGGTGACACGTTTTTGCCGGAGGCGGTTGCAGCAAACAGAATATGGCTGTAGCCACTGGCTAACGCCAAGACCTGTTTGGCAACGTTCTCAGCTAAGCTGTCAGCCAAGGCTGGCGACTCAGCGAGCAAGACCTTTGATACACCCGTGATCTTTGCAGCATGCTCGGCAACCGCGCGCGCATTGGCACCGGCAACCAGCACATGAATATCGCCGCCAATCTTTGCAGCGGCCGCCACGACGTTATGCGTGGCACCTTTTAATTGAACATTATCGTGTTCAGCAATGACAAGTATTGACATGATTACACCACCACCTTTGCTTCGTTCTTGAGTTTGTCAACTAATGCGGCAACGTCTTGTACTTTAATGCCCGCCGAACGCGCTGCAGGTTCAACCACCTTCAGCGTTTTTAACCGAGGCGTTACATCCACGCCCAACGACTCAGGGGTGACGGTATCGAGTTGCTTTTTCTTGGCCTTCATAATGTTAGGCAAGGTCACGTAACGTGGCTCATTCAAGCGCAGATCGGTGGTGACAATAGCTGGCAACTTCAGTTCAATGGTTTCGAGCCCGCCGTCGACTTCACGCGTGACACGCGCAACGCCATCGCCCAGTTCAATTTTGCTGGCAAATGTCGCTTGCGACCAACCCAGCAACGCGGCGAGCATTTGGCCAGTTTGATTAGAGTCGTCATCGATCGCCTGCTTGCCCAAGATGATCAACTGAGGCTGTTCTTTCTCGGCCAGGACTTTGAGCAGCTTTGCAACGGCCAAAGGCTGAAGTTCGACATCGGTTTGCACCAGGATGCCACGGTCGGCCCCGATCGCCATCGCAGTACGCAAGGTTTCTTGGCACTGTGCAACACCGCAGGACACGGCGATCACCTCTGTGGCGGCGCCCTTTTCTTTTAACCGAGTCGCTTCTTCGACTGCGATCTCGTCAAAGGGGTTCATCGACATTTTCACGTTTGCAATATCAACGCCCGTGTGATCCGACTTCACACGCACTTTTACGTTGTAGTCTACGACGCGCTTTACAGGAACA
Source organism: Bordetella parapertussis (assembly GCA_945874505.1). GTDB lineage: Bacteria > Pseudomonadota > Gammaproteobacteria > Burkholderiales > Burkholderiaceae_B > Zwartia > Zwartia parapertussis_J. The sequence goes on from CAMCII010000025.1 coordinate 2,666, forward strand.
AGCACTTTCATCCAACGATCTCCAGATATTAAAAATACAACTCAATCAGGTCTGACGCCCGACAATCAAGCCTTGATTCTACCGGAACTCGCGCCAAAGCTCAGGCAATCGGTATGATATCTACTGATTTCATCAGGATAAATGTATGCTTTGGCCCCGACGCTTGTTTCAATTCAGTTTGCTGACAGTCATACTGTGCGGCTGTTCGACGCCCCCTTCGGGGCCGGACAAGACGGCGGCGGCAGACAAAAACCCGAAAACACAAGCCACTGCGGGCGTCACGACAGCACCCAGTGCGGCAAGCCCTGGGGCCAAGTCTGCCAGCGACGCTGCAAACTTTGGCGCTCGTTTTGACCCTGCCTCTCGCCCTCAAACTGAAAGTGCCCGTCGCGCGACCATGCAGCGCTTTGGAGTCGAATTAGCGGCCCAGCGCAAGCTATCTGAGGCTAAGGTACTGAATCTGCTGAATGAGGCGCGTTATAACCCTACGGTTGCCCGCATTGTCGCGCCCGTTGCCCCCGGTCAAATCCGCCCACCACGCAGTTGGGCAACCTACCGTGGGCGTGTGGTCGAGCCGATTCTGATCGCCCAAGGTCGCGCCTTTATGAAACAGTACGGGGCCGAGTTAGACCGCGCAACCGCCCGCTACGGCGTACCACAAAATATCATTGCAGCTATCATTGGCGTTGAAACCGGATACGGCAAAAACCAAGGAAGTTTTCGCGTTCTTGACTCTTTGGCCACGCTGGGCTTTGACTACCCCGATGCCTCAAGGCCAGATCGCGCTGAGATGTTTCGCGGTCAGTTGGCAGACCTGATCGAGTTGGACTTGACGGGCCGTGTTGACGCAAGAACCTTAAAAGGCTCCTTTGCAGGCGCGGTCGGCATCCCACAATTTATGCCGGGCAGCATCAAGCGCTTTGCCGTAAGCGCGCGCGGCGCTCAAGACATCAACCTAAGCACCAATATGGCCGATGCGATTGCTTCAGTGGCGAATTTCTTGGTTGAGCATGGCTGGCAACGAGGCTTACCGACTTTTGTTCCGGTCAGGCTACCCGCTTCTGCAGACAAACTTGTCGATGGTGGCTTAAAGCCCACCCTTGACTGGCCTCAATTGCAGGCAGCTGGTGCCAAACTAGCCCCAGGCGCCAAAGACGCGCCCTGGATGCGCGCAGCGCTCGGTGTGATCGACCTACCCGAAGAACGTGCGGGGACTGTTGAGTTTCGCACGGCCACCCAAAACTTCTTTACGATCACCCTATACAACCGCAGCTATTTTTACGCGGCCTCTGTCGCGGATCTGGCCCGCGCCTTGGCTGACAATTGACATCCTTCACCTGACCAGGAAGGGTGTCTGCGCCTGTGGTTGACATCCAACAGAGACTCCTACGATGCTCGCGCTATTCATCCTCCCCCATGAACGGGGAGGATTTCTGCGCATTTGCTTAAACTTGTGGATCAAATAAACCTGTCGACAAGTAACGATCACCACGATCGCAAACGATAAAAGCGATTGTGGCATTGCGAGCGGTTTCAGCCACCCGCAACGCCGCCACCAACGCGCCTGCTGCCGACACTCCGGCGCAGATTCCTTCTTCGGCTGCAAGGCGTCTGGCCATGTTTTCAGCGTCTTTTTGCTCAATCGATTCAAACTGATCCACTCGCGTTGGGTCATAAATGGCAGGCAGATAGGCCTCAGGCCATTTCCGGATACCCGCAATCTGCGAACCTTCGGCAGGCTGGGCGCCGACAATCGTGATGGCCGGATTTTTTGACTTTAAATATCGACTCACACCCATGATCGTACCGGTGGTACCCATGGCACTCACAAAGTGCGTGATTTCGCCACCTGTTTGTTCCCATAGCTCAGGGCCGGTCGACTTGAAGTGCGCTAACGGGTTGTCAGGATTTGAGAACTGATCCAGCACCTTACCGCGCCCTTCGGCTTGCATATTGGTGGCTAAATCACGCGCAAACTCCATCCCGCCACCGCTCGAGGGGGTCAGGATGAGTTCGGCCCCGTACGCTGCCATTGACGCGCGACGTTCAACCGAAAGATTGTCGGGCATGATCAAAATCATCTTGTAACCACGCATGGCAGCTGCCATTGCCAGCGCAATCCCAGTATTACCGCTGGTAGCCTCGATCAAAGTATCACCTGGCTTGATTTCACCACGGGCCTCTGCCCCCAAAATCATGGCCAACGCTGGCCGGTCTTTGACCGAACCAGCGGGATTATTGCCCTCGAGCTTACCCAACACAATATTGCCGCGGTCTTGCGCGAGCTTTGTGGGTAGTCGCTGCAGACGCACGAGTGGCGTGTTGCCCACAGCCTGCTCTACGCTTGGATATGTTTTCATCATTGCCTCCGTAGCCCATCCCTTTACAGAGCGAGGGCGCATCAAAGCAATGATCATACCAAAGGCACAACGAGATGCAGGCGCCCCACGCGCACAGGCCTTCAGTGAGGAGGAGAAGTCTCAATCAACGGCGTCGCAACACTTGTAGGCGGTGCCACACGGCCACGCCTAGCCTGAGAAGCAGTAACCTGAGAACCGGTAGCCTGAGAACCGGCAACCTGAGAAGACGAGCCCTGCACCCTGCCCGACAAGGCGCTAGCTGTGCGCCCCACCTCTGACACGCGCAAGCCCGCCGCCTGTAAAGTCTGTAACCGCTTTGGGCCGATCCCACGCACTCGATCTGACAAATCCTCGAGCGACTCAAACGGGCCTGCGCGGTTGCGTTCTTGCACAATAATCTGTGCGGTGCGCGGCCCGACTCCGCGCAAATCTCTGAGTTGCTCAGCGGTCGCAGTGTTCAATTCGAGTGCCTGAGCCGACAACCCGACTCCAACCCCGGCCAACATGACCGCCACGCGAGAGCGCCGAGCCAAACGATTTGCTGCTTGATGGGCGAACGGAAACGACCAGCGTCCTTTTGGATATTCGCTCTGTTTTTGAGGTTGGACTAACAATTGCTCAGAGGCCAAGGGCACTGCAATGGTCGAATCAAGAAAAGGGTTCATGGTGCTACCTCTTAAAAAGATGACGCGAACCAGTTCTTGGCACAGATGCAGCCAAGACTGTCGCAACGACATCTTGAGGTTTTTCGTCGTGCTTGCGGGGTCAGCGGCAAGGCGCTGTCCACCCGTAATTCAACGTGCTTATTGAGCGCCGGCACTTGCCTCGTGCAGCGCGCGGACATACTCAGCCACGCCCGTTTGCACGTCGCGCAGCTCGGCCTTGTAGCCCGCGGCACGCAGCGCCGAAACATCGGCCTGCGTATAGCTTTGATAACGACCTTTAAGGTCTTCAGGAAACGCCACGTAGCGCAACGAACCGTGCCGCACGAGTTCTTCAAGCGACAGCGGCGCTTGCCCGCGCAACGTACGCATGGTGTTGACGACTGTACTGGCCACATCATTAAACGGTTGCGCTCGCCCAGTACCACAGTTAAAAATCCCAGACATTTTTGGGTGATCCAGAAAATGCAAATTAACGTCGACCACATCGTGCACTGAAATAAAGTCGCGCAACTGGCCACCATCGGCATAGCCATCCCAGCCACCAAACAAACGGACATGGCCCTCGTCGATAAACTGATTCATGTTGTGAAACGCCACCGAAGCCATGCGCCCTTTGTGCTGCTCTTGTGGGCCATACACATTGAAATACCGCAAACCAACGACTTGCGCAGTCAGCGACTCTAAGCGCGCGCGCAACACTTGATCAAACAAAAATTTTGAATAGCCATACACATTTAGTGGCTTTTCATTTTCTAAAGACTCAGCGTAGTGCGGGCCCGCGCCATACACCGCCGCCGATGACGCATATATCAACGGGACTTTATGTGTTTGACAGTACTCAAACAACTCGAGTGTCACGCGATAGTTGTTATCCATCATGAACTGGCCGTTGCGCTCAGTCGTATCTGAACAGGCACCTTGATGAAACACCGCTCGCAAGCCTGGTAAAAAACCATCAAGCACACCGCGACGAAACTCGTCTTTGTGCATGTAATCGCTAATTTGACCACCCACGAGGTTGACGAACTTATCGCCATCCGTCAGATCGTCGACCGCCAAGATATTTGTGATGCCACGGCGATTTAAGCCGCGAATGATATTGCTGCCAATAAAGCCAGCCGCGCCTGTGACAACAATCATGCAAGTTCTCCGGCAGTTACGATCGATGTCCCTAGTTTACCCACAACGATTCCGCCCGCGCGGTTGGCCCAACGCATCGCCTCAGGCCAAGCTACCCCGATTGCGCGCATCACCGCGAGAGTCGCTAACACGGTATCGCCCGCACCAGACACATCAAAGACTTCATGCGCCTGAGCGTCAACATGATCACTGCCGTTCGCAGTAAATAGCGTCATGCCTTGTTCTGAGCGGGTCACTAGCAACGCCTCAAGCTCGAGTTGATCGCGTAACCCTTGGGCGCGTTCTGCCAAATCCGTCTCGCTCGACCAGTGCCCCACGGCCTGCTGCATTTCGCCACGATTAGGTGTGACCAGGGTGGCGCCGCGGTAACGTTGATAGTCACTGCCCTTAGGATCCACCAAGACTGCAATCCCTTGCCTGCGGGCCAAGGTAATCAAGGCTTCGACATGCGCCAGGGCCCCCTTGGCGTAATCAGAAAACACCACGACATCATGCTCGGCGAACAAAGGCGCCACTTGCGCCTGCAAGGTATCGAGCAACTGCGCGGTGGGTTTTTCTTCGAAGTCGATGCGTATCATTTGCTGTTGACGCGCGAGCACACGCATTTTAAGTGTCGTGGGGTGTGCGGCATCCGCGATCAAATGTGCGGTGACGCCGGCCTCTGCCAGCAACTCATGGACCCGGATCGCGGCCTCGTCCACACCCACCAAACCGACCAAGGTGACTTTTGCACCTAACGCCACGGCATTGCGCGCCACGTTGGCAGCACCGCCCAAGCGATCTTCGCGGCGCGCCACGTGCACTACCGGCACAGGCGCCTCAGGTGAGATGCGCTCAACGTCGCCAAACCAATAACGATCAAGCATCACGTCGCCCACAACCAATACTTTGGCACGGGTCACCGCGTCTTTAGGAAATGTCTTCATGCTAGCTCTTCCATCCGGCGTGGTTTATAGGTTTCCCACGCATTACAACCAGGGCACTGCCAATAGTAGCGCCGCGCCTGAAACCCACAGCTACGGCAGGTATAGCGATCAAGACGTTGACTATGCTGATTAATCAACCGACGCAACAAGGCCAAATCAGCACCCGGAATTGGGCTTTCAAGCGGTGTTTGATTGGCCTCAGCATGTGCCAGTTCGGCTTCAAGCAAGCGATCAAGTCCGAGTAGCGAGGGATTTGCCTGCAATGCCTGTCGCGCAAACGCCCAGGCGACGTCAACGCCCTCTTGGGCTCGCAGTGCTCGAAAGACCACGTTAAACAAATCCAGAGACGGGTATTTTTCGTGATGCGACAACAACAACGCCAAGCCTTGCGCGGACTCTTGGGTTTGAGAAAAGTTTTGCAACAGTTGCTCGGCAACCAACCCTGCAAACTCGGGCGACTGGTCGAGCACCACTTGAAAATACTGTCGTTGTAAGAGCGTTTGTTGCGCAGAGCCTGCGATCGAGGCGTGAATCATCGTCACACGAACGCTCGCGGCTGAAGCCGAGCCTGCCTCGCGTGCCTTGGCCGCGCGCTCTGCCTGTTTCAAGGCCTCTTGCGCTTGCTCGACCAATGGGGGCTTAGTCGCAAGTGCAACCTGCGCCAGTTCACAGTAGTAATGCACCAACTGTGGCACAGGTTCATCCACCAACTTTCTGAGGCTTTCAACGGCTTGAATCGCACGCGACCAGTCGTGTTCAGATTCGTAAATTCGAATCAAGGCGCGCAACGCCGCTAAGCCAAAGCTTGTATCTTTGAGTACCGTAAAGGCCTCTTCAGCACGATCAAGCATGCCGGCCTTGAGATAGTCTTGTGCCAGTTCATGCTGCGCATGCTCACGCTGACTAATGGGTAAATCGGCACGCGACAGTAAACTTTGGTGCACGCGAATGGCGCGCTCCATTTCACCACGTCGGCGAAACAGGCTGCCTAAAGCAAAGTGAAGCTCGGTCGTTTCGGGATCAAGCTTGGCGACCTCGACGAAAGCGTCGATGGCGCGATCAGGCTCTTCGTTGAGCAAAAAATTTAAACCACGAAAATACGAATCGGGCAGGTTACGCGTTTCAGACAAAATCTGCCGAATATCGAAGCGCGCAGCCATCCACCCTAACGCGAACAACAACGGCACAAAAATCAGCCACCAAGACTCAAAATCCACGTGGTGTTCCTAAGATCAAATAATGAGCGCGCAACGTCTGCTGACACTTACGCGGCAAAACAAGGCCAGCGTCAAATCGGCGACAAAGGCACCAAGGCATCAGGTGAAAGCCGCGCGGTACCCGGTGGGTTGACTGCAGCCTGTATACGCTCAAGATCTTTTTTAAGACGCACCACCTCGCGGCGACGACGGATGTAACCAGGCACCGTCAGCAACAACCCAAACAATGTGCCAAGCACAAAGGTCGAAAGCATCACCACAATCAGCGGTACGCTTTGAAGCGCCCAGGTGCCATAAAACTTCACCCCAACTGGGTCAGTGTTTTTTAGGGCAAACATTAAGACGACAACAAAAACAATCAAACGTAAAGCCCAGACAAGGTAGCGCATGGCTGATGCTCCAAAGTGCAAAAGTCGATTGTAAGCGTCCTGCCGTTTCGGCGCTTAAAAAAACCGCCTTTCGGCGGTTTTTTTAATAAATCAATGGTCTGTCGCACCTGCTGGGTCGGTGCTGGGCGCACCGCCATTCAAGTCGACACGTTCGCGCAACTCTTTGCCGGCCTTGAAGTGCGGCACCTGTTTACCTGGTACCAACACTTGTTCGCCCGATTTGGGATTGCGCCCGACGCGTGGTGCGCGTTCAGACAGCGAAAAGCTGCCAAAACCGCGGATTTCGATGCGTTGACCTTCGGCTAACGCCTCGGTCATGGCATCGAGCACCGTTTTAACAGCGTAATCGGTGTCACGAGCGGCCAGCTGTGTATAGCGGGCCGCCAGCGCAGCGATAAGTTCAGACTTAGTCACTGGGATTATTCAGTGTCACGAGCCTGATCGAGCTTGGCCTTGAGCAACGCGCCCAAATTGGTTGTGCCCGACGATGCACTCGACTCTGAAATACGCTGCATGGATTCTGCAGTGTCTGCTGTATCACGCGCTTTGATCGACAACTGAATCTGACGCGTCTTACGGTCAACGTTGATGATCATTGCTTCGATGTTGTCGCCAGCCTTAATCGCTGTAGTTGCGTCTTCAACGCGGCCTGTCGAAATCTCAGACGCGCGCAGATAACCTTCAACTTCGAGCGACAGAGTGACAGTCGCGCCTTTGGCTTCGACAGACTTAACGGTGCCAGGAACCACAGCGCCTTTGTCGTAGGTTGACACGTAGTTGTTGAAGGGGTCGCCTTCGAGCTGTTTCACGCCAAGCGAAATACGCTCTTTGTCAGTGTCGATCCCCAATACGGTGGCATGAAGCTCGTCACCTTTTTTGAAGTTACGAACGGCTTCTTCACCGGTTTCAGTCCAAGACAAGTCAGACAAATGCACCAAACCATCGATGCCACCTGGCAAGCCAACAAACACGCCGAAGTCAGTAATTGACTTGATCGCGCCTGAAACTTTGTCGCCACGCTTAAAGTTAGAGGCGAACTCTTCCCAGGGGTTTTGACGGCATTGCTTCATGCCTAACGAAATACGGCGACGATCTTCGTCGATTTCAAGAACCATGACTTCGACTTCTTCGCCCAAGGTTACAACCTTGCGCGGATCAACGTTTTTGTTGGTCCAATCCATTTCAGACACGTGTACCAAGCCTTCAATGCCGGCCTCGACTTCAACGAATGAACCGTAGTCGGTGAGGTTAGTGACTTTACCGAACAGACGTGTGTGCTGTGGGTAACGGCGTGCGAGACCCACCCATGGATCTTCGCCAAGCTGCTTGACGCCCAATGACACACGGCTTTTTTCTTGATCAAACTTAAGAACTTTTGCTTCGACTTCTTGACCAACAGCCAACACTTCAGAGGGATGACGCACGCGACGCCATGCCATATCAGTGATGTGCAACAGACCATCGATACCGCCCAAATCAACGAACGCGCCGTAGTCGGTGATGTTTTTAACCACGCCTTTAACGATCGAACCTTCTTGCAGGTTTTCGAGCAATTTCTGGCGGTCTTCGCCCATGCTGGCTTCGAGCACAGCGCGACGCGATACCACCACGTTGTTGCGCTTGCGATCAAGCTTGATGACCTTGAACTCCATGGTCTTGCCTTCGAACGGCGTTGTGTCTTTCACAGGACGCAGATCAACCAGCGAGCCTGGCAAGAAGGCACGAATGCCTGCCGTCATGACAGTCAGGCCGCCTTTGACTTTACCGGTGATGGTGCCGGTAACCAGTTCGTTTTTCTCGAGTGATTTTTCGAGTGACAGCCAGGCCGACAGGCGCTTGGCGCGATCACGAGACAGCACGGTGTCACCGTAGCCGTTTTCGAGCGAATCAATGGCAACAGAAACAAAATCGCCAGGTTTGACTTCGAGCTCGCCTTGATCGTTTAAGAATTCTTCAAGAGGAATCAGTGCCTCAGACTTCAGGCCGGCGTTTACCACCACAAAGTTATGGTCAATACGCACGACTTCGGCAGAGATGACCTCGCCGGACTTCATATCTTGCTTTTCGATACTTGCTGCAAACATCGCTGCAAAGCTTTCGCCTGCATCGGTTGAGAGTTGTTGAGTTGACATGTGAAGGAGATCCAGGTGGCCTTTGGGGCCGGGTTACACGCCGTTCAGAGTGCAGTTGCTGCGTGCCAAACAAAGCTTGCCGGGCGAACAGCCCCTACGCCTTTGCGGGTGGGGTTGGTAGAACCCTTGACCACAGGTCAAGGACGTTTTGCACCGTTTGCTCAATTGTCAGTTGCGACGAATCGACCACGTGTGCGTCTGGTGCTGGTACCAGTGGCGCAACCGCACGTTCAATATCACGTGCATCACGCTCGCGCATATCAGCAACAAGGTCGTCTAGATTAGCAGAAATTCCCTTTTCGATCAACTGCTTACAGCGACGCTCTGCACGTGCCTGCGCGTCGGCTACTAAAAATATCTTTAGGGTGGCGTCTTTGAAAACGATCGTCCCCATGTCGCGACCATCTGCCACTAAGCCGGGCGCCTGCCGAAACGCTCTTTGCCGTTCAAGCAAGGCCTGACGCAGGGCAGGGTTAGGCGCCAGACGTGAGGCGAGGTTGCCCACGTGCTCTTGGCGGATGAGCTCAGACACCTCAAGACCAAACAGCGTCACCCCTTTAGGATGAAAACTGACCTCAAGTTGCTGCCCTGCCCGCGCGACCGCTGGTGTGTCTGCAGGATCAATCGCCTGCTGCAACACCGACAAAGCGGTCAAGCGGTACAAGGCCCCACTATCCAGCACACCCCAACCTAAGGCTTTCGCGACGCGATGGGCGACCGTCCCTTTACCTGATGCGGTCGGGCCATCAATGGTAATGACCGGGCTGAGTGCGCTCAAGTCAACAGACCTTTAAACACATCGAAATAGGTCGGGAACGTTTTACTGACACAGCCCGGATCCATGATGCGCACGGCAGCGGACCCAAACGCGGCAAGAGAAAAACACATCGCCATGCGGTGATCATCGTAAGTGTCAATCGACGCGTCGCGCCACTGGCCCGCCTCGATCGGCGAGACTCGCAACCAATCGGGGCCGCTTTGCACTTGCGCGCCAAGCTTTTGCAACTCGGTTTGCATGGCAGCGATTCGATCAGTTTCTTTGACGCGCCAACTACCGATATTGCGCAAGGTACACGGCCCATTGGCAAATAACGCCAACATCGCTGCCGTCATCGCGGCATCCGGAATCAAATTAAAGTCAGTGTCAAAGGCTTTGAGTCGCTGGCCTTTAGCTAGGTCGACACCCGTCACCTCAATTGAGGCGGCCTCACGTCGAACGTGCGCGCCCATGGCCTGCACGGTATCCGCAAACGCCACATCACCCTGAATACTGCCCTGACCCACACCCAACACGCGCAACGGCCCCAAGCCCAACGCCCCCATCGCCAAAAAATAAGAGGCTGAAGACGCATCGCCTTCAATAAAAATCTGCCCAGGGGAAGAGTACACGGCTTGGGCAGGAACGACGAACTGCTGCCAGCCGTTACGCTCGACCTGCACACCAAAACGCGCCATCAGGTTTAAGGTGATGTCGATATAGGGCTTTGAAATCAGTTCGCCAAGCACCTCAATCACGAGTGGGCGCCCCGAGCGCGCAACCGCCAAGGGCGCCGCCATCAACACCGCAGTCAAAAACTGACTGGACACCGACCCCTGCACCCGCACGCGATCACTCAATACGCCCGGCGCAGAAATTTGAAGCGGTGGGTAACCCTCTTGCCCGGTGTAGGTAAGGTTGGCGCCTAAGTCGCGCAGGCCATCGACTAAATCTCTGATCGGGCGCTCGTGCATACGTGGTACACCCGACAAACCATAGTGCCCCCCCATCAGCGCAAGCACCGCTGTTAACGGTCGAATCGCGGTACCGGCATTGCCCATAAACAAATCAGCCCTGTCGACCGAAAACCGCGATACCCCCTGCACCGTGACTGAATCGGCGGCATGGCGTGTCACCTGAACACCGAGCTGCTGCAAAGCGTTGAGCATCACCGTCGTATCGTCTGACGCTAACAGGCCATCAATACGTGTAGAACCCAGCGCGAGCGCCGCTAAAAGCAATACACGATTTGAAATACTTTTTGAGCCAGGCAGCTCGACGTCGCCTCGCGCGTGTTTGACACGCGGCAAATCAAGATACGCTGCTCCACTCATGATTGCTGCCCTACCCAGTCGCGGCGCGCCTGCGCAGCCACCTCTAGCATGTCTTGCAGATAGGCGTAATCACCCGCGTGTAAGGCATGTTCAGCGCGCTCAAGCACTTTTCGAAAGCTCGCGATCTCAGTTTGCATGGCTTGTCGGTTGGCCTCAAAAATATCACGCCACATTTCAGGTGAACCTTGCGCAACGCGTGTGAAATCTCTAAAACCAGAGCCCGCAAGCTCAAACTTAAGTGCCGCGTCATCGCTTTGCGTCAAATGCTGCATGAACAGCGCCGCCACCCAATGTGGCATGTGGCTAATCGCAGCCACCGCGGCGTCGTGCTGCGCTGGGTTCAGCGTAACCAGATTTGCCCCACAGGCCCGCCAGGCATCCTGCACCCGTGCGATATCTTGAGGATGATTTTCAACCAAGGGGGTGAGCACGACACGCTTGCCTTGGTAGAGGCACGCCTGGGCCGCTTGAGGCCCGGTTTCGTGCGAACCTGCCATCGGGTGGCTGGGTACAAACTGGGCGATGCGCTCTTTGAGCCCCTTGCGCGCCGCCTCGATCACGTTTTGCTTTGTGCTACCACCATCGGTAACGACGGCCTTAGGGTTCAGTGTCGGCTTGAGCCTCGCAAAAATTGCAGCAAACGCCCCCACAGGGGCTGCAACAAAAATAAAGTCTGCGCGCTGCGCGGCCTCTTCGAGGCTGACGGCTTCATCAATCAAGCCTAAACGCACAGCCTCTTGCAAAGTTTGAGGTCTACGCCCAGCGCCCAACACGCGCCCCACACAACCCGCCTGGCGCAACGCCGCCGCAAACGATCCACCAATCAAACCAACACCAACAATCGCTAAGGTTGAAATATGAAAAGGGTCGGTCTTTGTGACTGCGTTCATTTTGCGTCAGCCTGCACAATCGCCGTCAAAGCGTCTAAGAATGTTTGATTTTCATGCGACAAGCCAATCGATACCCGCAACCACTCAGGCAAACCGTCGCCTGCAACCGGGCGCACAATCACGCCGCGCTTGAGCAACTCAAGATTGACGCGCGCTGCATCACCGACTTTTACCAACACAAAATTGGCATAGCTCGGGATAAAGGTCAAGCCCAGTTTGGTAAAGCCAAGCTGTAGTTGCTGCTTGCCGTCACGATTGACTGCAAAACTTTTTGCTAAAAACTCGGTGTCTTGCAGGGCAGCAATGGCAGCGGCCTGAGCAAGCGAGTTCACGTTAAATGGCTGGCGCACGCGGTTCATCAAATCGGTAAGCGTTGGTTGCGCAATCGCATAGCCCACACGCAAGCCGGCCAAGCCGTAGGCCTTTGAAAAACTGCGCGACACAAGCAAGTTTGCGTAACGCTTGACCAAACCCACGCTATCGACTCGCAATTCGGGCTCAAGAAACTCGTTGTAAGCTTCATCGAGCACAACCGTCACGCGGGTACCGTGACGTTGGGCCACCGTCTCAAGAAACGCCTCAAGCTGTGCGTTGGGCAAATACGTGCCGGTTGGATTGTTTGGATTAGCAATGAAGACAACACGCGTCGTGTCATCAATTGCCTCAAGCATCGCAGGCAAGTCGTGCCCAAAGTCTTTCGCCGGCACGACCAAATGGCGTGCGCCGCGCGCTTGTGTGGCCAGCCGGTACACCACGAAGGCATGCTGGGCATACACCACTGAGCTGCCGGGTTCGAGCAAGGCCGAGGCAACGAGTTCAAGAATATCGTTTGACCCATTACCCAGCGTGAGCCAGTTTTGTGGCACCGACCAGCGTGCAGACAAGGCCTGTTTCAAGTCAAAACCGGCCGGATCAGGATAGCGGCCTAACTGAGCTGTTGCGGCCACAATTGCCAAGCGCGCAGATTCAGGCATGCCCAGCGGATTTTCGTTTGAAGCAAGCTTCACGATCTGCTTGGGATCAAGACCAAATTCGCGCGCCAACTCTTCAATTGGCTTACCAGCTTGATAAGGCGCAATCGCGGCAACATGGGGCGGAGCAATCAATACCGAATCTTTAGACGACATAAATGTGACACCAACAGGGAGCAAATAGAAGCAGACTTACACGAATTAAAAATACAAACGTCCAAAAACCTAATGGCACCACGTTGCAACAGAGTGACGGCTCAAGCGTGCGCGGCAGATAGCGAAATACTAAAAAGAAACACAACGAACTCCGTCAGCAACATCGATGCAAAATCTCGCGCGGCTTACTGCGCAGGATACGAGCCCAACAACTTATAAAAAGCGCACTGTTGTTCGAGCGCAGCAAGCGCCTTTTGGACAGGCGCATCATCGCAATGCCCTTCGAGATCAACGTAAAAATAGTATTCCCATTGACCCGTGCGCGCAGGGCGTGATTCAAAACGCGTCATGGATACACCATTGGCTGACAAGGGGGCGAGCATTTCATAGACCGCCCCAGCCCGATTTGCAACGGCAAGAATTAAACTGGTTTTATCGCGCCCACTAGGCAAGATCGCCAACTGACCAATCGCCAAAAAGCGCGTGCGGTTTTGCGAGTCGTCTTGAATCCCCGCTGCCAAGACTTGCAAGCCCCAAGCACGGGCGGCAATGTCGCTAGCGATTGCGCCGATAGAGGGATCAAGCGAAGCCAGGCGCGCGGCCTCAGAGTTGCTAGAGACTGGTTCGCGCTTGATACCGGGATACTCGCGGTTTAACCAGCTTTGGCACTGGGCCAAGGCTTGAGGGTGCGCCATAATCTTGGTGACGCCTGTCATGTCACTATTTTTTGCCAGCAAGCAATGACGAATCAGCAACGAACGCTCACCCAAAATTCGTAACGACGACCCCAGCAATAAATCAAGCGTGCGATTGACCGCACCTTCGGTAGAGTTTTCAACGGGCACCATGCCAACCTGCGCCGCACCTGCCTCAACCGCACGAAACACTTCATCAAACGAGGCACAGGGCATGCCGGTGACCGAATGCCCAAAATGTTCAAAGGCAGCTTGTTCAGAAAAGGAGCCTGCAGGCCCCAAAAAAGCGACCGTCAACGATTGTTCAAGTCCGCGACACGCTGAAATGATTTCAGTCCAGACCGAGGACACAGCCTCGGTAGGCAAAGGCCCGCGATTCAAGGTTTGCAATTGCCGAATGACCTGCGCCTCGCGCTCGGGGCGTAGCACAGGGCCTTGTGCATTAAACGCATGTTTGAGGTCACCCACCTCTTGAGCGGTGCGAGCACGCCGATTCAATAAATCAAGAATCTCAGCATCGATCTGATCAATCCGCTGACGTAGCGGCAACAACTTAGCTTGAAATGACTCATCCATGCGCTTTCTCAAAATCCTTTAGATAGTCAATCAGTGTCAGCACGCCCTCAAGCGGCATCGCGTTATAAATCGAAGCACGCATGCCACCCACCGATTTGTGCCCCTTTAACTGCATCAGACCACGTGCCTGAGCACCTTGCAAGAAATCTGTGTCAAGCGCTGCGTCTGGTAAAAAAAATGGCGCATTCATGCGCGAGCGCACTGAACCGTGTACCGGCAAGCGATAAAACTCGCTTTGCTCAAAAAAACTATACAACGCGTTGGCCTTGGCAATATTCAGTTGCTCAATTTTTGCAAGTCCACCCAGCTTTTTAAGCCATTTAAACACTAAGCCCGCCATATAAATAGCATAGGTTGGCGGGGTATTAAACATCGACTGTTGCGCTGCGACATTGGCATAATCAAACGCCGACGGGCAGATCGGCAAGGCGTGGCCAATCAAATCACGTCGCATGATCACAATTGTCAGACCGGCTGGGCCCGCATTTTTTTGCGCCCCAGCAAAGATCATGCCGGTTTGTTCAACTGGAAAGGGACGTGACAAAAAATGTGAAGACGCATCTACCACCAAGGGCACATCAGGCGCTCCCAGGCTTGCCATAGAAGGCCAGGCCATGGTTTCAACGCCACCAATTGTTTCGTTGCTGCACAGGTGCAAGTAGGCCGCATCTTTACGTACCTGCCAGGTATCAAGCGCAGGCACCCAGGTGAACGGCTGTTGTCGCACGCCGTCAATGACCGTGGGCTCTGCGCTGCTTGCCGCAATATGGGCATCGCCATAGCGTTGACATTCTTGGTGAGATTTGACCGACCAAATACCGGTCACAACAAAATCAGCCTTGGGCTGAGCGACGCGCCCTAGTAAATTCAACGGCACAATCGCATTTTCAGCGGTAGCGCCACCTTGCATAAACAAGATTTCGTAATCAGTCGGTACAGCCAAGAGTTCACGAAGATCAGCCTCAGCTTCGGTATAAATCTGCATGAACTCGCGACCACGATGGCTCATTTCCATCACAGACATGCCACTGCCATGCCAGTCGAGCATCTCTGCGGCCGCTTGCTGCAAGACCTCTTCGGGCATGACCGAAGGGCCCGCGGCAAAATTCCAGGGGCGTGCCATAGTAATACCCTGACCCTGCCTCGTCGGGTGTTCCTGCT
>CAMCII010000026.1 GCA_945874505.1 Bordetella parapertussis
CTAGTGTACTCCAGTCACGCGCCTGCGTTCGGGATTCCCCTTGGCTGACTCACGAATCTACGGCTGTTTGCGATCCTAAAACAACAGTGACAATCCGCGCAGCGACCACAATGTCAGCATCCCTGACAAAGTCACGAATCAGCCATTACGACTGGCTAAAAACACCAAGAACGGCACGCCCGCGGCCACAAACTTGAGGTCAAACTGAGGCCCGGCCAGCTCAGTCCAAGGTAGTACATCTGGGACGATAATTACCACCAGTGCCGCGAGCGGCGCATCACGTAGCGCGCTGCGCCCAAGATCAGCCATCGAGGCGGGCGCAATTGCTCGCAGGCCCTGAAAAAACGCTGCACGTTTTTGCTCGCGCACAGAGCTCAAGAAGGTGGGAGTCGTCAACAGATCCAATAATTTTTTGCGTGTTTGAAACAATTGCCGCTATCGTAGACCGCGCACTTGGTACACTGTCCGCATCCATCTTTTCTTTGAGATACGCAATGACGCAAGCCCCCGCCTCTGGCAAAGATCAAGCTCCGGTACAAGTCGGTGCTGCCGATCTGCCCCTGCATTGCCCTGGTCCACGCGCCCCTCTCTGGAGCATGCACCCGCGCGTGTTTCTTGACGTCACACGCACCGGCGCTGTCAATTGCCCTTACTGTGGCACGCAGTATCAGTTGGCTGCGGGCACAGTTGTGCACGGCCATTAAGGGCCACGCATATGCCGGTGATGTTCGCCACGCCCGAAGAAGCTGAACTGGCGTTTTATGATGCACTTGAACGGGCAGATTTGGTACGCTTGATGCAAGTCTGGTCTGACGACGAAGAAATCATCTGTGTGCACCCAGGCGGTTTACGCACGGTAGGTCTACATGCGGTCAAAGAGTCCTGGCAAGAGATCCTGACACAAGGCGCCTTGCATATTCGCCCGGCTAAGCTCGTGACCACCCAAAGCATGATGAGCACCGTACATTCGCTGATCGAACAAATTACAGTGCGCAGCCAAGCAGGCACCGAAGTTGCCCACTGCTATGCCACTAACGTCTATCACAAGGGGCCAACGGGGTGGCGCATGGTGATGCATCACGCCTCGGCCGCACCCGAGCAGACTGGTTTGCTCGACTCACACGACGCCCCTGGGCTTTTGCACTGACCTCAAAACATAGTGCCAGCCGCTCTCGACCTTTCGCCTTGCCAAGCGCCGAACTGGTTGCCCGAACGTCACACCCAGACGCTCTTTGGCGCCTTAGTTGCCCCCACCAACCGTCTGCGTTTTGCCCGCACACGAGTCGATACGCCCGATGGCGATTTTATTGATTTGGATTGGGCCTACTCAAGCGTCGCCACTCACTACCCTCGCACCCAAGACAGCTCGTTAAGCCACACCGCAGCCGCACGCTGGCTCACGCCATCTGAGCAGCAGCAACTGCGCGACACCCCGCCAACACCAGCCTTACTACTGTTTCATGGCCTAGAGGGCAGCAGCGGTAGCCGCTATGCACAGTCAATCGCCGCCTACTTCAAGGCCAGACAGTGGATCGTCGTTGTCGCACATTTTCGCGGTTGCTCTGGCTTTGCCAACCGGCTGGCACGCGCGTATCACTCGGGCGACTCTGCCGACATCGGTTTTATTCTTCAAGCAGCGCGACAGCAAGTTCCGCAAGCGCAGTGGCATGCAGCGGGCATCTCGCTTGGGGGTAACGCGTTATTAAAGTATTTGGGTGAACAGGCCACACACATGACCTGGCTTGTGGGTGCTGCCGCGATTTCTGCCCCTCTCGATTTGGTCGCTGCCGGAAATCACCTGTCAGATAACACCTTTAACCGCGAAGTGTATTCGCGTCATTTTTTACGCTCGCTCAAACCCAAGGTATTTGAGAAAGCGCGCAGATACCCAGGCGTCATCGATACCTTTAAGGTCAATCAAGCGCGCGACTTGCGAGAGTTCGATCATGCGTATACCGCGCCGATGCACGGTTTTAAAGATGCCATCGATTACTGGGCTCAATCGGCCAGCAAACCCTGGCTCAAAAAAATTGTGACCCCCACGCTGGTGCTAAACGCCAGAAACGACCCGTTTTTACCCGAACCCACACTGGTGGGCCCTAACGATTGCAGCGAGGCCATCACTTTGCATCAGCCAGCGCTTGGCGGCCACGTCGGCTTTGTGACGGGCACCTGGCCTGGCCATTTAAACTGGCTGCCCGAACGACTGCAGCGTTATTTCGAAATGCTTGAGCCTCGTACGGCCTGAGGTTCTACAACCCTGCAGCTTGACAGCCTAGACCACTGCGGCCTAATCGCCTAAGACTTAAAGCGCTCGAGCAATCTGCGGTCTTCGGCGATTTTGGCCGTCAAGGTACGGATCCTGACATCGATCTGTGACTGCACATAAAAATCTTGCGACAAGGTGCGCGCCTGCTGCAACTGCGCAACCGACGCAGACAGCGCCCCAAGTTGTTCATAGTAAGACGCCATCGCCTGCCGCGCGAGCACTGGCTCGTTTAAGCGATCGTGACTCGTACCGAGCATTTTATAAAAGTCAGGCTCCCCTTTTGGCCAGCGTTTGATTTGCTCTTGTAAATACGCGGCGGCCTCTTTGTCTTTCGCTTGCAGCTGCAAACACTCTGCCACCTTTAACGCAAACGCGCGCCGCTCAGGCCAGCGCTTTTGCGCAGCCTGTGCCGCAGATAAGGCCTGCGCAACTTGCTTGCGCGCCAACTCAAGTTCGACACGCTGTAAATCGAGATAGGGCGAGTTTGCACTGAGCGCTTGCGCTTGTTCAAGCGTACTCGTTGCGGTTTTAAGATCTTTACGCACCATCGCGGCAAGCGAGAGGCCGTACCAGGCAGCAGCCTGCTTAGCTGCACTGCCACTTGGTGTCGCGCCAGCCTTCGTACTCGCCCGCACCTCTTCTTGCAGGTGCTCAACCGCTTGCACCAACACCCGCGGGTCGATGGCCTGCAACACCCGAGCTTTGGCTCGCACAAACCAAAACTCATCCGAGGCTTGATAATTGGCAACAGGCAACTGCCTTATCCGATTTTGCATGTCGGTCATGCGCGAAATGCTAAGCGGGTGAGTTGAAACATACACCCCACCACCACGCCCCTCATTCAAGCTTGAAGCCCGCATCAAGCGTCCAAACATCACTGCCATACCGTTCGGGTCGTAACCCGCCTTACGCAACATTTCAAAGCCCGTACGGTCAGCCTCTTGCTCGGCATCGCGCGAAAATCCAAGTTGTTGTGCGATGGCAGCGGCTTGACCAAAGGCCGCGATCCCCATCGCAGCCTGCCCGCCCCCAGGAGTCAATCCGGCAAGAATCGCTGCCGCGATCGTCGCGATGGCAAGATGTCCACTTTGTTGCTGCTGGGTCAGCCCTCGGGCAATATGCCGCTGGGTCACGTGAGCGATTTCGTGCGCGAGCACCCCGGCGAGTTCAGCCTCGGCGCCTGAGGTCACAATCAAACCGGTATGCACACCAATATAGCCACCTGGCATCGCAAACGCGTTGATGACCGAGTTACGCACACCAAACACCTCAATGTCTGGTGCTCCGCCCGGCGCATAGACGGCCAGTTTTTTGCCCATCGCATTCAAATACTGATTTAAATCAGGATCCTTGATGTACTCAGGGTCACGGCGGCCTTCTACCATGATGGCCTCGCCCAAGCGCCGCTCGAGCGCCGGCGACAGGTCTGAGCTTGACGCCGGCCCAAGCGATGGCGCAGCAGATGGCTGTGCCCAGGCACTTTGCCAGCCAATTGTGAGCACTAGCAACCCTACCATGCACTTTTTAGGCATTGATTGCAGCGAATTCATTAAACTGTCATGAGTCATACGTTTATGATAACGGCAGTTACGTTTGGTTCCGCACGTGTGCGGCCCTACCTTCAGGATAAATTATGCGTCCCGTTCGCAAAGCAGTGTTCCCCGTTGCCGGCCTAGGCACTCGTTTTTTGCCCGCCACCAAGGCGATGCCAAAAGAAATGTTACCCGTTATTGACAAACCCTTGATCCAGTACGCGGTTGAAGAAGCCGTCGCAGCTGGTATTACAGACTTAATTTTCGTGACAGGCCGCAATAAACGCGCCATCGAGGATCATTTTGATTCGACTCCTGAAATGGAAGCTGAATTAGCCCGCAAGGGGAAAGCTGAGCTGCTCGCCATTGTTCAGGGCATTTTGCCGTCGCACGTCAGCTGCATTTATATTCGTCAATCTGCACCACTCGGCTTAGGTCACGCCGTCTTAACCGCTGCCCCTATCGTCGGAGACGAGCCCTTTGCGGTCCTGCTCGCAGACGACTTGCTCGACGCCGATCGTCCGGTAATCGGTCAGCTGATCGACGCCGCCTTAACCTATCAAGGCAGTATTTTGGGCGTGCAAGAAGTGCCGCTGAACGAAACCGATAAATACGGAATCGTGGCGACCGACCCCGTCAGCGCGCGCACCGAGCGCGTACGCCATATTGTTGAAAAACCTAAACCAGATGTCGCGCCTTCGACCTTAGCAGTGGTGGGGCGCTATGTTCTGGATGCGCGGGTCTTTGCCCATTTGCGCCAAACCCAGGCGGGCGCAGGCGGCGAGATCCAACTGACCGACGGCATTGCCTCTCTGATGAAAGAAAAAGCGGTGTTCGCGCACCGCTATGAAGGCGTGCGCTACGACTGCGGCAACAAAGAAGGCTGGTTCAGGGCTAACGTGGCACTTGGGCGCAAGTATCACAATCTTATCCCTTAACCCTCAAAGCGCTGGCATGCGCTAAGTGTTCGAGCACATGTCTGGCGAGATAGTCAGCAAACACTTCATTAAGAACGAGGTTTTGCCTCGCCCCAACGCCCCTTCGCTGACAAGCGCATCAGCGTACGCAACGCGACAATTAAACCAATCACTTCGGTCATTGCGGCAGGGATCCACATGGTCAAACCACCGATCATCTGATCGGTGAGCGCCTCCATCGGGATCGCACGACCGCAAAGATCAAACAAAGGATACAAATCGCGTTCGGTGAAAGCGATAATGGCGCCAGCCACCATTTGCGGAGCCATCGTCACGATTGGAGAAATCACCCGCCCACCCGGGCTCATGGCTGAAGGCGGACAGACCCGCCGATCAAGAATCAGATTCCAGTACATAAAGCCGGTGATCACGACAGACCAGTTCATCAGACGATACAAGCGCCAATCCAACATTGAATAAAACTGCACTGAGGGGATCAGCCAGACGATCACCAAAAAAATGAACAGTGCGGGCACGATGATAGGGTTTGTCAGGATCGCGATCAGACTGCGCCCCGACCAAGTTTGGTTAAAGCGGTACAAGCTGCGCCGCCACGCCAGCGGCAAACCCGCTCGCATGACTTGACCTGGGTAGGCCGCCATCACCACCAAAGGCCCAAGGTGGTGCAAGACCAAGTGCTGAATTCGATGCATAAAAAACATACGCTCTGCGTAATAATCAAGCATGGTGTGGAGCGACAGATACAACATCACCATCCCGCTCCAGAATAGCCATTGCCTGACTCGAGTCACCCGATGCACGCGCTGGCCGCGCACGAACAACACGCCACAGACCAAAAAGCAGAGCAGCAAGGTGGGAGAGAACTCCCAGGGTTCAAGCCAGCCGATCCAATCCATCACAAACCCTTATTGAGTGAGGCACTCTGATACAGAAGCCACGCAGAGATTGTAGTATGTCGTGTGTTCAACCACTGCGTGCGATACCCATATGCCTCTTGCAACACCCAACCTCAAGAGCCTGACCGCTCGTCGTCACCAATTACTAAGCTGGATGCACAGCCTCGGGGGCGGGGTCGCAATCGTGCCCACCGCACCTGAACGCACACGCAATCGAGATAACCACCACAGCTACCGCCACGACAGTGATTTTTACTATCTAACGGGTTTCTCTGAAGCACACGCCTGGCTAGTGTTGGTGGCAGGTGAAGTGGATCAAAGCATCCTGTTCTGCGAAGGTAAAAATCCAGAAATCGAGATCTGGACTGGTGTGCGTTGGGGCCCCGAAGCAGCGGCAGAACATTTTGCCTTTGATGTGGCACACGACTTGAAAGACCTCGATACACTGATCCCGCAATTGCTGATCGGGCAACGCAACTTGTTTAGCACCCTGTCGCGCTCGCCTCAGCCCGACCTGCTCAAGCATTTACAAGGCTGGCTTGCCACTGCCCAAAGCAGTGTGCGTGATACCCGCGCTCTGCCCCATCAATGGTTAGATCTCAGCGACGTGTTAGCAGAGATGCGCTTGGTAAAAGATTCCTCTGAGCTTGCCACCATGCGTGCGGCAGCTGCGATTTCTGCGCAAGGCCACGTGCGCGCCATGCAGGCAGCACGCCCTGGCTGCCACGAATATGAGCTTGAAGCCGAGCTGCTGTATCACTTTCGCAAACACGGAGCACAGTCGGTCGCTTACGACAGTATTGTCGCAGCGGGCGCCAACGCTTGCATCTTGCATCATCGTGCGGGCAATGCTGTGATGCAAGACGGTGATCTTGTCTTGATCGATGCCGGCTGCGAGCTTGACGGTTATGCGTCAGACATCACACGTACGTTTCCGGCCAACGGCAAATTCTCAGGACCACAGCGCGCCTTGTACGACATCGTTTTGGCAGCACAGCAAGCAGCCTACGACAAAACCTCACCGCAACAACACTTTAATACAGGCCATGAGGCTGCGGTGCAAGTGCTCACGCAAGGTCTGCTTGACGAAGGTCTACTGCAAGGCACGCTATCAGAAGCCATCGAAACCGCAGCCTATCGACAGTTTTACATGCACCGCACCGGTCACTGGCTGGGCATGGATGTACACGATGTTGGCAGCTATCGGTGCCCGCCAGCGTCAGCGCAAGAGCGCCCCTGGCGACAGCTGCAAGCGGGCATGGTACTGACAATCGAGCCTGGGCTTTACGTGCGCGCTGCAGCAGACGTTGCAGAAAAATTCTGGAATATCGGCATCAGGATCGAGGACGATGCTGTCGTGACCGAAACGGGTTGCGAACTCATCACGCGTGGCGTGCCCGTCGCTGCAGACGAGATCGAAGCCCTCATGCGCGCGCGGTAATGATTGTTATATCGTAGGGTAATGCGTGCGCAGTACCAGTTATTACATCTTAGGGTCACCCGCATGCAGTAACAACTGTTACACGCTACGGACTCGTCTAAGCGCAATTTGTCCATCTTGAGGTGCATAATAAAGGTGCGTAGAATTTGCGTTCGTTATTTAGCACAAAAGGAAACACCAAGATGGAAATTCGCCTCACAAAACTTGAAGCAGTCATCCCGACCCTTGCGACTAAAGAGGATCTTCAACGTGACATGAATGCACAGACTTGGACGATCATTCGCTGGATCACTGGGGTTTTAATTGCAGCCACCACAGTGACGACTGCAACAACTTATCTGATCACCACTGTGGCCAAATAAGTTGCGTTAATCCGAATTTAGATTAAAGCCATCCAGCCACCCAAGCGCGGTCCAGACATAGATCACGATCATCGCGATACCAAACATGAAAGCAACGGTACCGATCAACAGCGTAAAACTCGCGATCAACACTGCACCCCAACCGCTTGGGCGCTCTCGCACCAAGCCCACGTTATAAAAGCCGTCAAACTTCGCATCGCTCATCAGGCATAAAACAATTGCCTCAATAAAGCCATCGAGAATCGGGATAAACAACAGAAAAAATGCCGGATTTTCGTACCAGATATCGGCAAAGGCACTGGCAATCATCAGCGCAACACCCAACACACTCACCATCCAGGCGTGGCGCCGCCCGAGGTACCACCAGTGCGCGCCGACACAGCCAAATAACGCAGCCAGTAAACCAACTGTCGTTTTATGGCGAAACCGCGTCGCGGGCGTCGCAACGGTGAAAGAAGATAGAGTCATAACAATCCGTGAAAACGTTTAATGCAAAGAAGGTCGGTAACAAATTTTCAATTTTTTTGCCAAAGCCTCTAATTTTTTGTCTAGCGTCCAAAGCTGAGCGTCTGTTGTCAATAGTGTTGAAGCCAACAAGGCCATGTCCACCGCTCCACAGCCGCAATCGTAAAGTTTATTCAACTCAACAAAGTTGATTGTTTCGTCGATCGTAGCAATGCTGGCAGTTTGCAGGGCTGATAGATATTGCAGGGTTCGTTTTCGAGGGGCAGGCGGTGAACCGCAAGACAACTCAAGAACAATCAAAGGATGACATAAGACTCGGTCGTTATTAAGCAATGCCCCCAAGCCATCAAGACCTTTTCTGAAATGCTGCACCCAAACTGAACTGTCAACCAAGACCATTGCCATTCAACACCCCGCTTAGTCTTTTCGTCTTGGGATATCTTTCAGGCTGGGCGCCCTGCCCCCGAGTGCGGCTAGGCGCTTACCGATCTGCACTCTCAGAAAGACTTGCATCGCCTCGCGAAAGAGTTCTGCCTTGTCGAGCCCAGGATCTGCAACCTCTAATACTTTGGCATACAGTTCATCATCGATCGAAACGGTTGTTCTCATGTGACCCTCATCGATTTAAATAACAGCATAAATATTGATGCATTTTAACATCACTTTTTGCATCAAAACAGCCTCTTCAATCCTAAACGCCATCAAAGTTAACCCACGTCAAACCTCATCGCTATTGCAGCGCTCAACTGACTGTTGACTTGAGCCCTGTTGAGTGCCTGAGTGGCATAAAATGTCATGATGCAACCACAAGACTTTGACTTAGCAATTTTAGGCGGCGGCCCTGTGGGCAGCGTATTGGCCTTACTGCTCGCTCGACTTGCGCCGCAACCGGCGCGCATCGTCTTATTGCAAACCGAAACCGCCTCGCAATACGGCCATCGCCCTGAGCTTGATCCACGCGTGCTCGCAATCAATCACGGCAGTCGTGTCTTACTTGAAAGCCTAAATGCCTGGCCGCAGCAGGCGGCTCTGATACAAACCATTCATGTGTCACAACGCGGTCGCCTTGGCCGCACTGTCATCCGGCATCACGACTTTGACGTACCCGAACTGGGCTGCGTGGTGCGTTATGGTCAACTTTACGACAAACTCACCAATGCTTTAGAAACAAGCGGCGTACAAGTTTTAAACGGCGAGAGCGCACACGTGATTGGCCAAGATACTGCAGGCATCAGCATTGAACAAGGATCACGGCGCATGCGCGCAAGGTTAGTGGTTCACGCAGATGGGCTGGCGGGCCTTGAGCCTACCCGTCAGTACGCTCAATATGCCCTACTCGCGCGTGCGCGTGCGAGCAGACCGCGTGCAGGCTGGGCCTTTGAACGCTTTACCAACGAAGGCCCGTTGGCGGTTTTGCCTCACCCCGAGGCGCTAGGCGAGCAATCAATCGTCTGGTGCTGTTCGCCTGAACGGGCCCATGCCCTGCAAGCCTTGGCGCCTGAACACTTTTCGCACGCGCTCACCGACATGTTTGGTTCGAGGCTAGGTACGCTCACGGTTGAGGGCTCTGTTGCGTGCGTGCCCCTGGCCATGACCTTGCGCCCTCAAACGATTGACGGTCGCTGCGTGGCCATCGGCAATGCCGCCCAAACGCTACACCCTGTCGCAGGGCAAGGATTGAACTTAGGGCTGCGCGACGCCGCGACGCTTGCGATTGCTTTGCGCGATTGGCTGGTGGCCCCTGAGCAAACTCCTAGCGTCGCCTTGCAACGCTATGAAACGCTGCGCGGCCCCGATCGTCAACTCACGGTTCGCCTGACCGACCTGCTCTCGCGCGTCTTCACCACAAAATTTCCTTTGATCGAGCACGCTGCCGGCCTGGCGCTCTTAGGAATGGACCTTTTGCCAGCCCTTCGCGCACCGCTGGCACGCCATTTATTGCAGGGACTTAGGCTGTAGTACTAGCTTGAGCAAACGTCCTGACAAGCCCAAGGCGTTACAATTTAGCCATGAATATCGGCCCCTGGTCCCTCACGAACAACGTTTTTGTCGCCCCGATGGCTGGGGTGACAGATCGACCATTTCGGCAATTATGTAAGCGCCTGGGGGCAGGCTACGCTGTGTCTGAAATGGCGGCAAGCAATCCACAATTGTGGCAAACCGTTAAGTCTTCGCGCCGTTTGAATCACGACGGCGAAAGCGACCCCGTTGCGGTTCAAATTGCCGGCGCTGATCCACAAATGATGGCGCAGGCCGCTGTTTTTAATATCGGTAAGGGCGCCCGAGTCATTGACATCAATATGGGCTGCCCGGTCAAAAAAGTGTGTAACGTCGCCTCGGGCTCGGCGCTGTTACGCCACGAAGATCTTGTGGCAAAAATTCTTGAAACGGTGGTGAACGCCTGTACGCCTCTGGGGATACCCGTCACACTCAAAACGCGCACAGGCTGGGATCGTGAGCATCGTAATGCGCTGCGCATTGCCTATTTGGCGCAAGAGACCGGCATTGCCGCGCTTACTCTGCATGGGCGTACCCGCGCAGACCTGTATCTGGGCGAGGCCGAATACGACACCATTCGCGAAGTCAAAGCCAGTGTTTCAATTCCGGTGGTAGCAAATGGCGATATCGATAGCCCTCAAAAAGCCCGTAGCGTGCTCGCGTACACGGGTGCCGATGCCGTCATGATTGGGCGAGCGGCGCAAGGCCGTCCCTGGATTTTTAGAGAAATTGATCATTATCTGCGTACGGGCCAAACTCTAGCGCCCCCCACCTGGACAGAAATGCGAGAGTTATTACTCCATCACTTGGCAGACCACTATCAGTTTTACGGCGAAAGCGTCGGGGTCAAAACCGCGCGCAAACACATCGGCTGGTATGTCAACGGTCTGCCCAACGGCGTCGCACTGGCCGCCCATATCAACCGGCTTGACACCACCACCGAACAATTTGCAGCGGTCGACCTCTGGTTTTTAGCGCAAGCGGCCGCTGGCGCTGACAGTCTGGCCGCAACCTGCGACAATCATGGTCTTAGTTCGCCATACCTGCACGCAGCCTGAAGGGCTATCTCATGAAAAAAAACAATATCCTTGATGAAGCGGTACGCTTGAGTCTTGACAGTTACTTTGCCGATCTGGGCGATACCGAGCCCAACGACCTTTACGACATGGTGGTTGGCTGCGTCGAACGCCCCCTTCTGGCGGTTGCCATGCAACGGGCGAACAACAATCAATCTCGTGCCGCTCTGATGTTGGGCGTGACGCGCAATACTCTTCGAAAAAAACTGTTGGCGCACAAGCTTATATGACTATTCAAACCGCACTGCTCTCTGTTTCAGATAAAGCTGGCATTGTTGATTTTGCCAAAGCACTTGCTAAGCGGGGTGTACGACTGCTCTCAACCGGAGGCACGGCAAAATTACTGGCCCAAGCCGGTTTAACAGTGACCGAAGTGGCGCAGCACACAGGTTCGCCCGAAATCCTGGATGGCCGAGTTAAAACCCTACACCCAAAGATTCATGGTGGGCTACTCGCTCGACGCGATAGCGCCGAGCACTTGCAAACCCTCTTAGAGCATGGCATCGAGCGTATTGATCTGCTCGTGGTCAATCTGTATCCCTTTCGTGCGGCCGTTGCCAAGCCTGATTGCAGCTTCGCTGATGCAGTCGAAAACATCGATATTGGCGGGCCTGCCATGCTGCGTGCGGCTGCAAAAAATCACGGCACCGAAGCAGGTGGTGTCACCGTGGTGATCGACCCCACTGATTACCCACGCGTCTTAACAGAAATGGATGCCACTGGCGACACGTCTTTTGGTCTCAGACTCGCACTCGCCACCAAAGTGTATGCACACACCAGCGCGTACGATGGCGCGATTGCGGCCTACCTGAGCAGCCTGGTCGCGCCTGAGCCTGCACAAGACGCAGTCCCCGAGCGCACCACCTGGCCCAACACACTCACCCTACAAGTGCACCAACAGCAAGTCTTGCGCTATGGCGAAAACGCCCAACAGCGCTCGGCCTTTTATATCGATCCAAGTTGCCCTGCAGGCCTGCTAGGCAACTTCGTCCAACTGCAGGGCAAAGAGCTGTCGTATAACAACATCGCCGATTCAGACGCTGCCTGGGATTGTGTACGCAGCTTTGCTGAACCCGCCTGCGTGATCGTCAAACATGCCAATCCATGTGGCGTGGCCGTGGCTGACAAAGCCGTTAACGCCTATCTCAAAGCATTTAAAACAGACCCCACCTCAGCGTTTGGCGGCATCATCGCCTTTAACCGCACTGTCAATTTGGCGTGCGCCAAGGCGATCAGCAATCAATTTGTCGAGGTATTACTCGCACCAGCCTATGACAAAGCAGCGCTTGAGTTTTTAACAGCCAAGAAAAATGTTCGGGTCTTGCAAGTCCCGATGGGTGATGGCCAAAACGACATCGATGTGAAACGTGTAGGTGGTGGCTGGCTAGTCCAAACGCCCGACTCGCAAACCGTACAGGCAAGTGATCTTAAAGTCGCGACACGCAAACAACCCACCCCAGCACAGCTGAGCGATTTGTTGTTTGCCTGGAAGGTCGCCAAGTTTGTCAAATCAAACGCGATCGTCTTCTGTGGCGAGGGTATGACCTTAGGTGTAGGTGCTGGCCAGATGAGCCGCATTGATTCAGCGCGCATCGCCTCGATCAAGGCTGAAAACGCGGGCCTGACCCTCAAAGGGTCGGCCGTTGCGTCTGATGCGTTCTTTCCGTTTCGCGATGGCCTGGATGTTGTAATTGATGCCGGTGCGACCTGCGTCATCCAACCGGGTGGCAGCATGCGCGATGATGAAGTGATCGCCGCCGCGAACGAGCGCGGCATTGTGATGGTGCTGACTGGCATGCGTCACTTCAGGCATTAAATCGCTCACTCATTCGCTCACTTATGAAAGCTCAACGCCTTGTGTGCAAAAGCGTATGCGCATCCTAGGCGTTGACCCGGGCTTACGCCGCACGGGATTTGGCGTGATTGACTTGGTCGGCTCGCGTCTGACCTATGTCGCGAGTGGCACGATCGTCGTACCCACCGATATCACTCTACCTCTTAGACTTAAAGTGATTCTCGACAACCTACGCCAGGTCGTTGAAGACACCCAGCCGGATGTGGCCGCCCTAGAGATTGTGTTCATGAATACCAACCCAGCCACCACCCTGTTGCTTGGTCAAGCCCGTGGGGCGGCACTTTGCGCCCTGGCAGACCGAGATTTAGCCGTGTTTGAGTACAGCGCACTGCAGATTAAGAAGTCAGTTGTTGGGGCCGGGCGTGCCGCAAAAGAACAAGTGCAGATGATGGTGCAGCGCCTGTTATCGCTTGATGGCGTGCCCGCACCCGATTCCGCTGACGCGCTTGCTTGCGCAATCTGTCACGCGCACGTCAGCCCTTTAGCTGAAAAACTCGGTGTGACCAGCTATCAGCAGCGCACCGCACGTGGCCGCACCCGCGTACGCGGCGGACGACTGCTGGGCTAACTTAAGGAACACAATGATGATCGGTCGCCTCACAGGTACCTTATATGAAAAAATGCCGCCACGCATCGGTTTAGATGTGCAAGGGGTCGGCTACGAAATTGATGTCTCGATGACGACGTTTTATGCGCTGCCAGAACTTGGCGCGCAGGTCACGATCTTGACGCACCTGACCGTACGCGAGGACGCACATATTCTGTTTGGCTTCTCAAGCCCGCAAGAACGCGCGGCGTTTCGCGAGCTTGTAAAAGTGAGTGGCATTGGAGCCCGCACGGCGCTCGCGGTGTTATCGGGTATGTCGGTGGCAGATCTGGCTCAGGCCATCACTGTGCAAGAGCCCGCTCGCCTGACCCGCATACCTGGCATCGGCACTAAAACAGCCCAGCGCCTGCTGCTCGAAATGAAAGGCAAACTTGGCGCCGACTTAGGCGCGAGCCCTAGCGTCTCGGCGGGCAACCAAACAGACGTGCTACACGCTTTGACCGCGTTAGGCTATTCAGAGCGTGAGTCACTCACGGCACTAAAAACGCTTCCAGAGGGCGTGAGCGTGTCTGATGGCATCAGACTTGCGCTAAAGAGTTTGTCGCGCTAAGCACAAACAATCGCAGCTAGCCGACCATTGCGCGCGCGACGTGTGTCATCTCTAGGCGTCTAATGGCGTTCAATCAACACTGGCGCCAGACAACTTTACCGCCTCAGCCCAGTTTTTAACTTCAGCATCGATCACCTTTTGAAAAGCCTCGGGTGAGCTGTTGTTGACTTCTCCGCCCATTTCTAGCAAGCGTTTCTGCATGCCAGGTTCGGCCACGATGCGCTGTACGGTTTGATAGATTTTTTGCCGTAACTCTTTTGACATCGTGCCAGGACCATACAAACCAAACCAAGTCGCCGCATTAAAGCCAGGCATGCCAGCTTCGGTCATTGTTGGCACATTAGCTAGCGCGTCGACCCGAGTTGGATGCGCCAAGGCAATCGCGCGCAGCTTACCTGACTTGATATACGGCAACGCTGCAGACAAGGTCACAAACGCCACCTGCACCTGCCCGCCGATCAAATCAGTCAGCATCGGTGCATCGCCCTTGTAAGGCACGTGCACGAAAGGGACTCCGGTCTTCGCTTTAAAGAGCTCACCGGTCAGATGCTGCGGGGTGCCATTTCCGGTCGAGGCCATCGACAAGCCATTTTTTTGCGCCTTAGCGTAAGCCACCAATTCGGGCACTGTGTTGACCGGCAGCGCCGCCGTCGTCACCAATACCAATGGGATTGTCGACACAAGGGTGATCGGTGCGAAGTCTTTAATTGGGTCGTAGTTGAGTTTTTTATACAGACTGGCGCTAATCGTGTGAGCCGCGGTCGTCATATACAGCATATAGCCATCGCCAGGCGCGCGCGCCACGGCTTCAGCGGCTACGGTCGTACCTGCGCCTGGGCGATTGGCAACCAGCACCTGCTGCTTCCACACTGCCGGTAACTTTTCAGCAATCAGTCGAGCTATCACGTCGGTCGCACCGCCAGCAGGGTAAGGCACAATAATCGTCACGGCTTTTTCTGGAAACTCTGCCGCATACGTGTTGATCGAGGCGCCCAACCCTAACATAGGGGCCAAGAACAGGCCCAAAACGGTTTGAATCACTTTTTTTGCAAATATATGTTTCATCTTCTCTGTTGCCTAATGGATTGTCTCTGCGACTGAATAAATCTTCTCTGGTCGCCGTAGTGGTGTTGGCTTGTTATCTTATTTGTTTTGTTGTTCAAGCCACGCCAACAAGCGCGTCACGCCCTCTTTCATGGTGACGACTGGTTTCCAGCCAATCACCTCGCCGGCTTTGTCATGTGGGATATGAAATGCGCCACCTGAGGTTAAGCGAACTTTGCCCGGAGGATCTGGACGAATCTCGGGTTTAAGGGAGCTTTTGCAATACTCAAGTACCAATTGAACGAGCTCGCCTGTCGTAATGGGAGCTGGGCCAGAAACGTTGACCGCCACATCGGTCGCCGTGCTTTGTAAGGCCGCCATGTTGGCTCGAGCAACGTCTGACACATGCACAAAGTGCTTGGTGTCGGTACCATCACCGGGCAAGACAGGCGCCTGACCGTTTTTTACAAGGTCGTAGGTTTCCATGATGTAAAGCGAGTTGGCAGCGCGGTAGTGTTGGCGCTCGCCATACACGGTTGAGTAGCGCAAGACCACGTAATCTTGACCCGCGCTTTGGTGATAGTGGCGACACAATTGCTCGCCCATAATTTTTGATGCACCATACAAAATCGCGGCGGGCGGTGCACCGATAGAATAGAAGGGAGTCTCTTCGTGCAAGGCACCCTTGATACCGGTACCGTAGCCATACACCGCATTCGACGACGCGAAGATGATTTTTTTAACTTGATTGACGCGGCACGCTTCAAGCATGTTTTGTGCGCCGCGGATGTTGACGTCAACCGCTTGCCAGGGCGTTTGCGAAAACCCCAGCGTCATGTAGGCGGCCAGATGTACGACGCCATCTACACCTTTGGTCGCATCCAACAAATCAGGCAAGCGCATTAAATCTGCACGCACGATTTTGATGCGCGGATCATTTTGCAAGTGGGCAATGGCATCCATTGAGCCAAACGAGAAGTTATCAAGTAGCAAAACCTCGCGAGCACCTTCTTTGAGTAACAAATCTGCAGTGTGCGAACCCACAAGGCTGGCAGCGCCAGCGATCAGAATCCGTGACTCTTTAATATTTAAAGCCTTGCCTTGTTTAACCGTTGCCATGTTCGTATTATCTCGTTTTGTGATGAAGTGATTTTTCTAATCGTACTCAAAGGGGTCCTACCACCGCAAACTCTTTCACTCTTTTGGGCCAATCGCAGACGTTCAACCGAATTGAGCGCTTCCCTTTTTGTTGCTCAGCGAACGCCCTCTCAGTACTTTGCGTCACGTTGCCGGTTTCAACTCAGTACTTCGCGTCACGATTCAGGCTTCAACCCAGTACTTCGCGTCACGATTCAGGCTTCAACTCAGTACTTTGCGTCACGTTGCAGGCTTCAACCCAGTACTTCGCGTCACGTCGCCGGCTTCAAATAAATTGGCGCAACAGACTCAAGCGGTGTTGCCACCAACTTTAAATCGGCAGCCATCGGTTCGGCGCTTACGTTATCCACTGATAACGACAGTAAATTATCGCGTGAGAGCAGCGGCTCGCCCGGCATGCACTCAAACAATCGTGCTTGCAGGCGCCCAAGCGCCATCGGCAACTCAACGACCACGCGGGGATGACCACTCCAGAGGGCCGCGAGCTTGACTAACTCGCCAAGTGTGTAAGTGCGCGGGCCAGCCAGGTCGTACGTATGATTGGCTGCTGCGGGTAAGGTCAGCACGTTCATGACAGCGCTTGCCACATCCCCCACATACACGGGCTGCATTTTTGCGCCTGCGCCCGCAATGGGCAAGACAAAAAAGAAACGCGCCAGTTTCGCAAACATGTTCATAAATTTATCTTCAGGCCCAAACACCACCGAAGGCCTAAATATCGTGAAATCGCCCACCCCTTGGGTGGCGTAGATATTGCGGATCGCTTGTTCGCCAGCTGCCTTCGAACGTAAATAGCCGCTTGGGCCTTGCAAATCAGCACCCAAGGCACTGAGATGAATAAACCGTTTCACCTGATGCGTGCGGCACGCCTGCGCGATGCGGCGGGGCAATTGCACATGCGCGCGATCAAAGTCGACCCCATAAGGTTGCCCCTCGCGACTGTGCAAAATACCGACGAAATTCATCACGATGTCGCACCCCGCCACTAGGCGCTCTAGCGTGGCATCGTCGTGAATATCGGCTTGCATCACCGTGACCGTTGGGTGCACCAACAATTCGCGACCATGCTGAAACTGACGGGTCGGTACATGGACAACATGCCCC
This sequence comes from Bordetella parapertussis, assembly GCA_945874505.1. Classification (GTDB taxonomy): domain Bacteria; phylum Pseudomonadota; class Gammaproteobacteria; order Burkholderiales; family Burkholderiaceae_B; genus Zwartia; species Zwartia parapertussis_J. The sequence continues at coordinate 17,296 of CAMCII010000026.1, forward strand.
TGCGCCACCAAGCGGCCAACCACTTGCCGCCCAATAAACCCTGCCCCACCAATTGCCAGAATGCGCATACACCCCCCAAAGAGACTCAAGCCTGCGTGATAAAACTCGCGTAGGATTTTAAGTCTACATTACCACCACTTAAGATCACGCCGACGCGCGCGCCAGAAGGTACGGCGAGCACCCCGTGCATCACGGCTGCGGCCGCTAAGCAGCCGGTCGGTTCCACGATGATTTTCATCCGCTCGCCAAAGAACTTCATCGTGTCAACCAGTTGTGGGTCGGTGACGGTCAAAATATCAGTGACTTTTTGTTGGATGACGCCAAAGGTCAGCTTACCTAAGTACAACGTCAAGGCACCATCGGCAATCGAGCGCGGCGGCTCGATGCGTACGACCTCGCCTTTACGGAACGATTGCTGACCATCGTTACCCGCTTCAGGCTCGACACCATAGACTTTGCACGTTG
>CAMCII010000027.1 GCA_945874505.1 Bordetella parapertussis
CCTGCTGCCGGAGGCGACCAAACACGAGCCCGGATCGGTGCACGTGCGCGTCAAGTGGCTCAGTTAAAGATTGCAAAAGAAAAATTGTCGCGCTTACAAGCCGCAGGCAGTGAACATCTGACCACAAAGCCCCCACAAGAAGGCAAACCGCTCATCGTGCGCAAGGCGCCTGAGACCTCGTATGGTGACCGGCCACGCCGTGATCAGCGCGCAGGCAGTGGCTCGCCTCGTGGCGAGGTCCGCGGCGACTCTGCCCGCATCAGCGAGCGGTCAAGCGAGCGTACGCCCCGCCGTGAACACTCCGAGCATGACCAGCGTCAATCGGCGATGTCGCAACGTGGCGAGCGTGCCATGGGCGGCAATCGCCCAGACGAACCCGTACGCGCCAATCGTGGCTCTGCGCCGCGCGCGCCGACACCGCGTCAGGCTTCGGCACCTAAAGCCCTGCCTTTGCGCGACGGCGAACAAACCGAACGCGCCTCAGCGCTGGTGCTTGATACTGAAATCTTTCATATCTTCGCGCCCTGCCCGACAGGCCTCGAAGAGGCGCTTGCTGCTGAACTGAGTGCGTTGGGTTATGCGCAAGTACAAGCGACGCGCGCAGGTTGCCATTTCGTGGCTGATTGGTGGGGGGTACAGCGTGCCAATCTCTATTCACGCTTAGCAACGCGCATTCTGGTGCGTGTGGGGCAAGCACCGGTGCAACGCGAAGACGATATTCTTGAGCTTGCGCAAAGCATTGGCTGGGAACGTTGGTTTGGTGCCGAGCACACCTTGCGCGTTGACACCTCTGCCGTCAAAAGCCCGATGCAAAGTTTGCAGTACTGTAATTTGCGTGCCAAAGACGGCATCTGTGATCGGCTACGCGACCTTGAAGGCGCCCGTCCTTCGATCGATACCGTGCGCCCTGATGCACGCGTCCATTTGTTTTTATCGCACGACACTGGCACGATGTACCTCGACACTTCGGGCGAGTCGTTATTCAAACGTGGCTGGCGACTCGACAAGGGTGATGCACCCTTACGCGAAAATCTTGCGGCCGGTCTGTTAGCCTTGTCTGGTTGGGACCCAGAAGCGGCTTTACTTGATCCCTTTTGCGGTAGTGGCACGATTTTGATCGAAGCGGCATGGATTGCCTTGGGTGTCCCGCCGGGCATCACTCGCCCATTTGGGTTTGAGCGCTTGCGAGACCATGATGCGCATCGCTGGGAAGATCTCAAAGACGAGGCGCGCAGCCGAATTCTGCCTGAACTGGCCACGCCCTTAATCGGCATTGATGCAAACCCTGAAGCCATTGAAGCTGCACGCCGTAACGCTGAACGCGCCTACCTGACAGAAGATACGATTCAATTTGAATTAGGCGATGCACGTGATGCCGCCGCACCCGCGCCAAGCGGTTGGATTGTTACCAACCCTCCGTATGGCGAGCGACTCGATGAAGAAGATCTCGAGTTTTGGCGCGAATGGTCTGCTTGCCTGAAAAAAGAGTTTGCGGGCTGGCAGGTCAATGTCATTACCTCTGATTTGGATTTGCCCAAACATCTTCGCTTAAAAGCCGACAGACGCACCCCGATTTTTAATGGAGCGCTCGATTGCCGGCTGTTTAGTTTTGAACTTGTGGCAAACAGCTATCGCGATGACCGCTAGCGCAAGCGCCCCAGCCTAGCACCACGTACCGCGCATCGAAAGCTAGTGCCTCAAAACCACGTGGTTCGAGCGATCACTCGGCGTTCGAGCGACCACTCGAGGTCAGAGCGTTCACTCGGCGTCAGGGCAGCCACTCTAACGATATTCGATCAATTTGTTGCAAAATCACAACGATTCTTCCGAGATTAGGGTAATCCCTTGATTTCATTTGCGCTTACTAGGGTTTTCCCTTAATATGGGGTTATCCCTAACAAGCACAGGAAGCCACCATGAAAATCCAACACACAGCTCACTTGACTGACACCCTTGAGCGCGAACTCTTGACCAAAGCAATGGAAGATCAGTTTCGTCCGCATCCATTTCGTGCTTTCGGTAAAGTGGTCCGCGGTTTAGTCGCTTTTACAAGCTCTGTTCGCGCCAGCGCCCGTCATAACGGAATGTACTAAAGCGTCTTCATTGAGGCGACTGGCCCTCAGGCCTGTCAACCTGAATGATAAGAAAAAGGGTTGCTCAACGGTGGCACCCCTTTTTTTTGTCCCGCGCTGCGCTCACCATGAGTGTGCCGCTGAGCGCTGGGCCTTGGACAAAATGCGGGATACTTTGACAAAGTGCGGGATAATATGACTGATGAAGCCTTCTCCACAGTCACAGCCGCCTCAACCCCAAAGCCCTAGTACCACTCCGTCACGCGCGCGTCGCTTTGCTTCGATGGTGTACGAGGGGGTGTTACTGTTTGCTGTGGTCTTTTTAGCGGACTACCTCTTTGATACCCTCACGCAAAGCAAACACGGCTTGATGCTCAGAAGCACTCGCCAAGCTTGGTTATTTTTAGTGATAGGTGGGTATTTTCTGTTGTGCTGGACCCGCAGTGGTCAAACACTGCCCATGAAAGCTTGGCATATCCGCTTGGTCGCTGTGGATGGCACAGTACCGTCTTTCGGGCGCTTGGTCATTCGCTTCGTACTGATGTGGGCCCTGCCCCTGTTAGGCGCAGCCACGGTTTGGGCGATTTCTAGGCTGACGGGCTGGCCCTCGGCGTTAGCACTCATCGTAGTGGCTCCGTTTACCGTGTTTATCCCGACCTGGTTTAGCCCGCAACAACAATTTTTACATGACCTGCTTGCCGGCACTCGACTCACGAACGTATCGACTAGTGAAAACCCTTAGTTGTTGCATTCAAGCACCGCTGTGGGTTGCACCAAAGCACTTGCTGAGCCATGCTACGGGCAACACTAAAATCATTGACAGATATGGTCGATCATTACACCTCTCTGTACGAGTCTTTTGAATGGTTGGTTCCCACCCATTTCAACATTGGTCACGCCTGTTGCCATCGTTGGGCTAACAATCCTGCAGACGCCCGCAAAATTGCCTTGTTTGATGAAGATCAAACGGGTCACCGAGAGGTATGGACCTACGAACGCCTGGCGGCCACTGCAAATCAACTCGCCAATGGCCTGACTCGCATGGGGGTCAAGCGGGGCGATCGGATCGCTTTAATCTTGGGCCAGCGCCCCGAAACCGTGGTTGCACACATTGCGATTTATAGCGTCGGAGCTGTGGTGTTGCCTCTGTCTAGCTTATTCGGTCCAGAGGCGCTTGAGCAGCGCCTGCGAGACGCCCAAGTTCGGGTCGCGATCTTTGACGAGCAATCGGCCGGTAACGTGCTGACCAGTCTGCCACGCTGTCCAACCCTGACGCAGTTAATCGGCATTGGCGTTACCGACGATCGTGTGTTGCCCTGGCATAAGTTATTGATCAGACAACCCACAACTTTCAAAGCCGTCAACACGCGCGCGGATGAACCAGCAATTTTGCTGTACACCTCCGGGACGACAGGTGCGCCAAAAGGTGCTTTGTTGCCGCACTCAGTCTTGATTGGCAACTTACCTGGCTTTGTCGCCTCGCAAAACTGGTTTCCTCAGCCCAAGGATGTCTTTTGGTCACCAGCCGACTGGGCTTGGACCGGCGGCATGATGGATGCGCTACTACCCACACTATATTTTGGGCAACCCCTTGTTGGCACTCGCGGCCGCTTTAGCCCAGAGCGTGCGTTTGAAATTCTCGAACGCTATCAGGTCACCAACACCTTTCTGTTTCCGACTGCGCTCAAGCAAATGATGAAGGCGATTGAACAACCCAAGGTGACGTATAAATTATCACTACGCGCCATCATGAGCGCGGGTGAAAGCGTTGGCGATACCGTTTTCGCCTGGTGCGAACAGGCCTTAGGCATCACGCCTAACGAAATGTTTGGACAAACAGAAATGAATTACCTGATCGGCAATAGCCATCAAAAATGGCCAGCCCGCTCGGGCAGCATGGGTAAGCCTTACCCAGGTCATCGCCTCACCGTGCTACGCGAAGACGGAACAATCGCGGCCACCGACGAGATCGGCGAAGTCGCTTTAAATCGTTTTGATATCCACGGCTACCCAGACCCAGTTTTATTCATCGGCTATTGGCGCAACGACAGCGCGACCGCTGAAAAGTTTACGGGTGACTGGTGTCGTACCGGCGATCTCGCGCGAGTCGATGCCGAGGGCTATTACTGGTACGCCGGACGAGCCGACGACGTGTTCAAATCCTCAGGCTATCGCATTGGCCCGGGCGAAATCGAAAACTGTTTGCTCGATCACCCTGCGGTGGCGAATGTGGCTGTTGTCCCTAAGCCTGACGCCGACCGTGGTGCAGTGGTCAAGGCCTTTGTTGTGTTAACACCAAGTTTTGCTTCACGTAAGCGTGCTCAACTCACTGAAATTCTCCAAGAGCACGTCAAAATGCGTCTGGCGCCTTATGAATACCCCAAAGAGATCGAATACGTCGATGCCTTACCCATGACGACGACCGGAAAAATCCAGCGCAGGGTCTTGCGTCAACTCGAAATCGGCCGTAGCCAGCGTCAGGCTAAAAAGCTCAAAGCGCCGTCAAGCTAAACTATGGGTTTTCTCTCGTCTTAGGCGCAACTCATCATGGCGATTTATCAACTCGGCGATCTGATCCCGCGTATTGACCCAACAGCCTTCATTTTTGATTCAGCCGATCTGATCGGTGACGTTCTGGTGGGGGCGCAGGCCAGCATCTGGGCCAATGTCAGCATTCGGGGCGACAACACCTGCATCGACATCGGTCATCACAGCAACGTTCAAGAAGGCAGCGTGCTGCACTCTGACGCGGGCGTGCCGCTCACTATTGAGCATCACGTCACAATCGGACATCAAGCGATGTTGCACGGTTGCACCATTGGTTCAGGCACGTTGGTTGGCATGCAAGCAATCGTCTTGAATCGTGCAAAAATCGGACGTAACTGTTTAATTGGTGCCGGTGCAATTATTCCAGAGGGACGCGAAATCCCAGATGGCAGCCTCGTTATCGGTGTCGTAAAAATTACCCGCTCGCTCTCTGCAGAAGAAATCGAAACGATTCGCAACAATATCGAGAACTATGCCAAGCGTGGGCAAATGTATCGTGAAAAACTCAAGCGAATCGGTTAATGCCTGACGACTCTAGCCAACTGCGCAGCGATGCGCTTAAAAAGTTTTTATTTGATGACCGCAGTGTGCGCGTTGAGTCGGTTCGTATTGAACATGCCTGGCTCTCCGCACAAGAACACCACCAATACCCAGCACAGGTCACGGCTCTACTCGGCGAACTCGTTGCCGCTTCGACCCTGCTCGCTGCCAATCTAAAGTTTGATGGTTCGCTTTTGCTGCAGCTACAGGGTGACGGTGCGATTGCCTTAATGGTGGTTGAGTGTCGGGCCGATCTGAGCATTCGCGCCACCGTCAAGTTGCGCGACCGCCCACTGCCCGCTGAAACTGATTTGCAAGCGATGCTTAACCCTGGCGGCACGGCAAAGTTTATTGTGGTGCTTGACCCACCCAAACATACGCCAGGGCGCCAGGCGTATCAAGGCATCGTGCCGCTTGAGGGCAATAGCGTTGCACAAGCGCTAGAACAATACATGCTTCGCTCAGAGCAATTGCACACGCGGATCTGGTTAGCCGCCGACGGCCTGCATTGCAGTGGCTTGCTGATTCAGCGCCTGCCTCTACAAGGCGGTGCGCTACAAACTGAACTTGAGACTGCAGATGAGTCGTGGGCGCGCGCGCAGCACCTTGCCCAAACACTCACGCCTACCGAAATGCTCTCGACCGATCAGGACACACTGCTGCATCGCTTGTTTTGGCAAGAAACTTTACTTGTCTTTGAATCGCAACCCATTACTTGGAAATGCTCTTGCACTCAAGAGCGTGTTGCGGACATGCTTCGGATGCTAGGCAAAGCTGAGGTAGATGATATTTTGCAAGAGCAGGGAAAAGTTGAAGTCGCCTGTGAGTTTTGCGGATTACCCTACGTGTTTGATGCATTAGATACCGAGGCGCTATTTCAAACAACAACCGTGTTGGGCAGCAAAGCGGTACATTGAGCCTAGAACACCCCAGCATCAGGGCTGCGTGAATTGCACGTGAGCACGTAAGTACGTAAGCACTGAAGCACTGAAGCACTCAGACGCTTACGCCTTCACGATCACTGGCACACATAATTGATAGCCAATCCCCCACACGGCTTTTAGTGCGGGTTCGGCGTCAGGCCCTGAGAGTGATTCAAGTTTTTTACGCAACCGACTCACGAGACTTTCGAGTGCTCGTTTACCCATATCGGAGGTGCCGCTTCGTTGGCTGAGCAACTCGCAGATCATGTCGGTTTCTAACATGTGACTCGGGGCCTGCGCCAACGCCAACAGTAATGCCCGCTCGCTATTTGTCAAAAATGCTTTTTGCCAAGGCTCTGCACCGTAGATCGAACGATCTCGCAAATCTAAAGTCCAGGCGGGTGTCTCGTCGGCCTTTTTGACACGCCGCGCTAGATTGAGCAGAGTCAAGGTCAGTTCTTCGGGCGCCACTGGCTTACTCAGATAAACATCGGCTCCTGCCTCATAGCCGCGAATGCGATCAGGCAGTGCGGTACGCGCTGTCAGCATCACAATTCCCATCCCCGGAATGCTGCGCCGAATGCGATTCGCGATCGAGATGCCATCTTCGCCAGGTAACGACAAATCAAGTACCAACGCATCAAGCGGCTCGGTCATGAGGAGTTCGTCTAAAGACTTACCATTTTGAACTGCAAACACTAAGAAACCTTGCTGCTTGAGATGAAAGTGAATTTCTTTACGCAACAATGGATCGTCTTCGACTAAGGCGACTCGGATTTGTCCAGCAGTTTGATTCATAGCGGCAACTCGACAGAAAAAAACACACGGTTATATTCAAATCTGTAACTGACAGAACCTTTCAGTATTTCGCAAAGAGATTGTATTAAGACTAAACCAAGCCCTGTGCCAGGCTTGTCGTGGGAGTAAATACTACGGTAATAACGGGTAAACAAAGCAGCCGGATCGGGTTCGTGATCACGCTCAACTTCATTGGACACAATACACAGGAGCTTATCATTTGCCAGCGTACTCACCGAGACTTCAATCATCGTAGCAGGAGGCGAGTACTTAACTGCATTATCAATCAAATTATTAATAATCGTAATGAACAATAACCTGTCGGTCTGGATAGTGACCTCGCTCAAACCGAGAATTTTAAATCTATCCAATTGAGACACCACCAGAGGTAAAGTCTCGATCGTTTCACGCACCGCACATTTTTCGTAACGTAGTACAAAGTTTTTTTGATCGATCGCGTCGACCTGCCCAACACGGTCAATCACTTGAGTCATATTATCAATCGACTGAGTCATACTGGTAAACCGCTCGCCAAACTCGACCGCCTGCTCTGATTTGCCAAATATTGACTTTAGTGAGCCCAGTGCCATACGCATCGTCGCCAAGGGATTTTTAAGCTCGTGCGATAACATGTCAATTAGCGTGCTACGTTCTTTCAGTTGTCGCTGCTCATAATCAGTTTGCGTTTTTAGCGTATTGAGCTCAAACATTGTTTGAAGCCATTGCTCTTGCTGCGTTTTGCTGTAACCAAGCAACAACAAGTAGAGAGCGACTGCAACAAGCACACTCGCCCCAGTACCCGGCATTAAGGTCAATATCGAGATCCCACTGTTAGTCGTTAACAGGACGGCATCGGCACACATTAAACAACCAACCGTCAGCGCTCCAGCTGTCCAATACATCCTGAGTTGCCGATTAAGTTGCCGACTCTGCTGAATCGCCAAAGCAAGAAAAAACGGAGCCGTAAACAAAAATAACCAGTTCAGCAGCAACATATACGGTTTGATCTGACCGAAAAAAATCAGGCCAATCTGAACAAACCAAAACATCACCCACAATAAGCAATAGTTTCTAAACCACGCTCGCGTGTGCCACCGACGCACCAACTCAAGACACATGCAGGTGGCAAATACCAGTCGAAGGCAAAACATAATCGTCAGGATAGGTGCGTAAAGTTCGGGCGACTCAGCAATAAATTGGCGCAGAGTGATCCCGTTTGCAAAGCAATACAGGAATAGCGCCGACACCTGCGTCAAACAAAATAACCCAACGAGTAATGTACGGAAACGTATCAGGTAAATGGCGCTCCAACCAATTAACGTTAACAAAATTCCGATCTGTATGCCATGGAGAAGGCCCTTGGTGCTAGTGTCATCAACGAATCTATCTGACTCCAAGACCTGAGTAGAGACATAGAAACCATTAATAGTATTAATACGCAAAAAATAGACGCGCTGATTGTTTCCAGAGTCTGGTAACGCAAAACAGTGTCGCCCGATCGAACAATTTAGCTGGAAAGCTGGATGTTTTGCACCGCTAAGCTGCTTAACCCAACGGCCCCCCTCTTCGTGATAAAGCTCAAGCTCTGAGAGAAAATAAGGGCCAACGACAAGCATCAGGGGAGTTTGCTGGCCAACCGGAACTTGAACTTTAATCTTAAGCCACCGTGTGGTCGGCTCAAGGCTGCGATTCAACAGCAATTTAAAAGGCGTAAAAACTTGCCGGCTAACATCCTCTACATCCATACGGCGCGTTGAATCAACATACAAACCGAGTTCGGGCGTCAGTATCTTCGGAGCAAGAGCCGCCGTCTGGGTTTGCGGTTGACTGACGCCCTGTAATTGAATTTGTGCCAGCGCTGATCGCTGTGTGAGCAGCAAAAGACTGAACAGCGCCAAACAAAGACAACACCACGCCTTAGGCCAAAGCCTGCGTTGAAGCATCACGCCGAGCCCAGGGCAAGACAAGGCTATGCCTTAAGTTTTTGCAAGGTACTCAACGGCGCTACGCACACCCTTTGAGCCAACATCGATACCAAGACTTTGCATGGCAGCCTCGACACCAGCCAAACAGCCCAGGATCATGGCTGGATTCAAATCACCCAAGTGACCAATTCTGAAGACTCGGCCTGCAAACGGCCCTAAGCCCCCAGCGATGAGCACTTGATATTTTTCGCGCGCAGTACTGCGGATCAGCTCGGGATCAATCCCTTTGCCAACCAACACTGCAGTGACTGAAGCGGAGCGTGCCTGCGGCACCTGACATAAAAACTGCATTTGCCCAGCTTCAGACCACGCCTGCACTGCTGCGTGCACGGCCCCAGCAAGGCGCTGATGACGCGCGTGGACTTGTGCCAGACCCTCTTGCTCGATCAAGCCAAAGGCGGCTTCAAGGCCAAATAATAAATTTTGAGGGGCGGTACCGCAAAAACGGCTGTACGAAGGCCCTTTGCGACGGCGCATCCAATCCCAATAAAACCGTGGCGCAGGGTTATTGGCACAGACTTGCATCGCGCGTTCATCGGCGGCACAAAAGCCAACGCCTGGGGGGCACATTAAGCCCTTTTGCGAGGCACCGATCACGGCATTGACGCCCCATTGATCCATATAAAAAGGGATTGCCCCCAACGAAGCCACAACATCGACCACAAACAGTGCGGGGTGCTTGGCCTGATCGATGGCGCGACGCAACGCGGGCATGTCGCTTGTTGTGCTGCTCGCGGTGTCGATGTGAACGGCAAAGACCGCGACGATTTCGTGTTTAGTGTCTTCACGCAGAGCTTGCTCGACGACTGCGGGGTCAATCGGCTGACCTTCGATATAGGGGGTACGTACGATGACTGCGCCCATTGCCTCGGCCATCATCGCCCATGAATCAGAGAAATGGCCAGTTCCTGGAATCAATACTTTTTGACCGGGTGCCAGCAGATTCACAATCATGGCTTCCCAGACGCCATGGCCATTTGCTGCATACAAAAATATGTCTGCGCGCGCCGTGTTCAAGATGCCTTGCAAGCCTCGTTCGCAGGCGTCAACACAGGCATCCACGCGCGGGTCTCCCATATCGATCGGTTGCCTCGTGAGTGCATCGAGCACTGCTTTAGGAACATTAGACGGCCCGGGCGAGTGCAACAAACGGATACCAGGAAAATAAGGAAACGACTCAGTAGACGAATTCATAACAATCCTTTGTGGAGACCGCGATAGTTTAACCCGCCCCACCTATGCGCGTAGTTCACCGGATCGACAGTTTTACCAATCACGCCCAAACTGCGCGTCATGCGGATATCGACCGAATACTTTAAGCAACGTGGCGCCAGCGCCCTTGAGGCAAGCTTGGTCATCGTGCCGGTTTTACTGGTGTGCCTGCTTGGGATCGAGCTGGTACACGCTCATCAGAGCAAGCAACTGCTTAGTCTGGCCTTGCAAGAAGCGGGCCGCACCGCGAGTATCACCGCGGCCGATCACTACAAAGTCAACCAGACCTTTACGCAGGCGTTCGCACCAGTTTTCATGCCTGCGGGCCAATATACCAGTGCCTTGGCTCGGTTAGAGGCTACCATTGCGCGCTATGAAAGACTCTACGCGTTGCCGCTGTGGCAGCTCGAACTCACAGAGCTGACAGGCCAAGGCGTACCCTCACACGGCCGTCAGACCATGCAATTAGATTTGATCTATCTGCACGAGCCAAGACACTCGTGGCTACGTCACGCACTACGACAAAGCGCGCGTTGGCTGAGCGCACAGTCTAACGGGCTGGAGACCAAGGCTAGACAACAAGGCTTAGTGCCAATGTCACTGAGCCGTCGGGTGGTGCTTCACGCTAGCGAGACTAAACATGGCTCAAAAAAGGTGCATGAGGGCGGCAAGCAAACGTCTGCGCACCAGTTCAATCTGCAACAGACGCTCACGCAGACTAGGGCAGTGTCAACGCACAAAGCTGGGCTCTACTCAGCCACAGAGCAAACACAACCAGCCAAGCACTCGACCTTGGGTTCTTTTCAGCAAACATTAAACAAAGACAATCTGTGCGGGGTCTTGCTGTGCTGCGCGCACTAACCCGAAGCTGCCGGTTCACAAAACCGAAGGCACGGATTACCGCGTGTAAGTAGTAGGCTTGATAGTTGATGCCGGTGCCGCAGGACGCTGGGGCTTGGTCGAGGGCTTAATTTCAGGAGGTTTCACGTCAGGTGGCAACACCTGAACAAATAACTCACCCTGCCGCATCATGCCAAGTTCGGCGCGGGCCCGCTCTTCGGCCGCCTCGGTACCCGTTCGCAAATCGTCAACCTCAGCCAACAACGCGACGTTACGCGCGCGTAACCCGTCATTAATCGAGCGTTGGGTGGCAACGTGCTCTTGCATATCCCAGACAGACAGCCAGCCGCCGCGACCCATCCACAAAGGATATTGGATCAGAGCAGCGAGCGCGACCAGCACCAATAGCAAAAGACGCATACCACCTCGCACTTGCCAAAAAGGTTAAAAACGCCCCTCAGGCAAGCCATTCGCGCAACACTTAGCGCAGGTTGTAAAAGGCCTCAAGACCAGGATAAGTGGCCACTTCGGCGAGTTCTTCTTCGATTCTGAGTAACTGATTATACTTAGCCATACGATCTGAGCGCGACAACGAGCCCGTTTTGATCTGCATGGCATTTGTGGCGACGGCGATATCTGCAATCGTTGAATCTTCGGTTTCGCCCGAACGGTGTGACACGACCGCAGTATAGCCAGCCCGCTTCGCCATTTCAATCGCTGCGAAGGTTTCGGTCAAGGTGCCAATTTGGTTAATTTTGATCAGAATCGAGTTTGCGACACCACGCTCAATCCCCTGCTTCAAGATCTTGGTGTTTGTCACAAATAAGTCATCACCCACCAACTGAATTTTGCGGCCAAGCTGTTCGGTCAGGTGCTTCCAACCATCCCAGTCGTTTTCGGCCATACCGTCTTCGATCGTAATGATGGGATATTTGTCGCACCATGTCGCCAGCAAATTGGTCAACTCTTTAGAGGTCAAAGAAATGCCGCCCTCGCCCTCGAGCGTGTACTTACCATCGCGATAAAACTCTGAAGCTGCGCAATCAAGGCCCAGCGCGATTTGTGTACCCGGCTCGTAACCTGCATTTTCAATTGCGCGCAAAATCATTTGAATGGCTGCTTCGTGATTAGGCACGTTAGGCGCAAACCCACCCTCGTCACCCACTGCTGTCGACATTCCTTGAGCGTGAATAATTTTTTTCAGCGCATGGAAAGTTTCAGCGCCCATCTGCATCGCATGCCTGAAGCTTTTTGCTCCAACCGGCAAAATCATGAGCTCTTGCATATCAAGGGTATTGTTGGCGTGCGCCCCGCCGTTGATCACATTCATCATTGGCACAGGCATACTCATCGGGCCACTGCCGCCAAAATAGCGATACAACGATAAGCCAGACTCGTCTGCCGCAGCGCGTGCAACTGCCATACTCGCGGCCAAAATCGCGTTGGCCCCCAACCGCGACTTACCTTCAGTGCCGTCAAGTTCAATCAGAGTACGATCTAAAAAGGTTTGCTCTTGGGCGTCTAAGCCCATCAGCGCCTCAGAGATTTCGGTATTCAGGTTTTCAACGGCACGCAACACCCCTTTACCCAAATAGCGTGACTGATCACCATCGCGCAGTTCGATGGCCTCGCGGCTTCCAGTCGAGGCGCCCGAGGGCACCGAGGCGCGACCCATGGCGCCTGATTCAAGTAAGACATCGCATTCGACAGTGGGATTGCCACGCGAGTCGAGAATTTCGCGTCCGATAATATCTACGATTGCACTCATTTCAAGATTTCCTGGATAATTAAAATTTTGATGATATTAAGCAAAACGCGATTCAAGAAAGCCGTGTCGCTTCACTACCCGATCTAGGTCAATCAGGGTGGAAAGCAGGTCTTTCATTTGGTCAAGCGGCACAGCGTTTGGCCCGTCAGAGAGCGCTTGCGCTGGATTAGGATGAGTTTCCATGAACAGGCCAGAGACGCCCGCGGCCACTGCCGCACGCGCCAGCACCGGCACGAATTCTCGTTGCCCGCCTGACGAGGTGCCCTGCCCGCCGGGCAACTGCACCGAATGGGTGGCATCGAAGACGACTGGGCATTGAGTTTCGCGCATGATGGCGAGCGAACGCATATCTGACACTAAATTGTTATAACCGAACGAGACCCCACGCTCGCACACCAGAATATCCTCGGGGACACCGGCTTTTTGCGCAGCCAGGCGAGCTTTGGTGACCACCTGCAACATATCGTGAGGTGCTAAAAACTGGCCTTTTTTAATATTGACTGGCTTGCCGCTCGCTGCACAAGCCTCAATGAAGTCGGTTTGGCGACACAAGAAAGCAGGCGTCTGCAGCACATCAACTACGGCTGCCACTTGGGCCACCTGGTCTTTATCATGCACATCGGTTAACACTGGCACCTTAAAGTGCGCACGCACGTCTGACAAAATTTGCAAGCCTTCCTCCATGCCGGGCCCGCGATACGAGGCGCCTGAGCTTCGGTTGGCTTTATCAAACGAACTTTTGTAGATGAAAGGGATCCCCAAGGCGGCGGTGATTTCGCACAGGCGACCTGCGGTATCGAAGGCCATTTGACGCGACTCAATCACGCAGGGCCCCGCAATCAGAAAAAAGGGCTGGGTTAAACCAATGTCAAAACCACAGAGCTTCATCCAGCACCCTTGCGCTTATTTTGACTGACTAACGCTGCACGGATGTAGCTTGTAAACAGGGGATGCCCATCGCGCGGTGTCGAGGTGAATTCGGGATGAAACTGCACCCCGATAAACCAAGGGTGCCCGGGGATTTCCATGATTTCGGGCAGATCTTCGGTGGGCGTTCGCGCGCTGATCAGCATACCGGCCTGCTCAAGCTTAGGCACGTACAGGTTATTAACTTCGTAGCGATGGCGATGACGCTCGTTGACCTCTAGACCGTAAATACTGCTCGCTAGGGTGTCGGCCTTAACAGGACAACGCTGCGCACCTTTGCGCATGGTGCCTCCCAAGTCTGATTGTTCATCGCGCACTTCAGCTCGACCTTCGCGATCAATCCACTCAGTAATCAAGGCCACCACGGGGTGCTCAGTGTGAGAATCGAACTCGGTACTGTTGGCGAGCGACAAGCCCGCTTTGTGACGAGCAAACTCAATCACTGCAAGTTGCATACCCAGACAGATACCCAGATAGGGCACGTTATGTTCGCGTGCGTATTGAATGGCCAGAATTTTGCCCTCGGTACCCCGCTTACCAAAACCACCAGGCACCAAAATCGCATCAAAAGGCTTAAGCACCTCGGTACCGTTCTGCTCAAGGGCTTCAGAATCAATATAGTCGACCATTACCCGAGACTCTGTGTGGATCCCAGCGTGAATCAACGCTTCGCTGAGAGACTTGTACGACTCAGTCAGATCAACATACTTACCCACCATGGCGACACGCACCTGATGCTTGGGATGCTCGAGGCCAAACACCAACTTATCCCAAACCGAGAGATCGGCCTGTGGAGGGTTAATCGCCAGCACTTCACAAATAAGGTTATCGAGCCCTTGCTTGTGCAGCATGCTTGGAATTTTATAGATTGAGTCAGCATCCCACACCGAGATCACGGCATCAAGCGGCACATTAGAGAAGAGCGAAATCTTTGCGCGTTCTTCGTCTGGAATAGGACGATCGGCGCGGCAAAGCAAGGCATGAGGAATAATGCCGATTTCGCGTAGCTTTTGGACTGAGTGTTGTGTGGGTTTAGTTTTGAGTTCGCCGGCTGAAGCGATAAACGGCACGAGCGTCAAATGAATAAACGCGGCGCTGTTGCGTCCCATGCGCAAACTCATTTGCCGAACCGCTTCAAGAAAGGGCAGCGACTCAATATCGCCCACCGTGCCACCGATTTCAACGATGGCGACATCGGTTTGGCCAGCCCACGATTGCTCGGCACCGCGAGTAATGAAATCTTGGATTTCGTTGGTGATATGCGGAATCACCTGAACAGTTTTGCCTAAATATTCACCCTTGCGCTCTTTGCGCAAGACAGATTCATAAATTTGACCTGTTGTGAAATTATTGGCCTTGCGCATTTTTGACGAGATGAAGCGCTCGTAGTGACCAAGGTCAAGATCCGTTTCAGCGCCATCTTCGGTGACAAAAACCTCACCGTGTTGAAACGGGCTCATGGTGCCCGGATCAACGTTGATGTAGGGATCGAGCTTGAGCATGGTGACTTTTAGGCCGCGCGATTCAAGCAAGGCTGCCAAGGACGCGGCGGCAATGCCCTTACCTAGCGAGGACACCACACCACCGGTAACAAAGACAAATTTGGTCATGTCATGAACGCCCAAACGTGCGGCGTATGCAGGAAATTTGAATTATAGCCGCAGGCGTGACCTTTGCGGGAACTCCGTCTGGACATTGGCGCAAATCGCCATGAAATCAAAAACACAAACACCAGTTGGTCGCGCTCAAACCGCGCGGCAGGCAACCCGCAGGTTCACTGAGCGACTGATCACGCGGTGAGTTGCGCTTGCGCTCGAAGGCCGCCTGAATACCCGACTTAACGGGTAAGTGGCCGTGTGCGCTGCAACAACCAAGCCAGGCCGTCACCACTCAAACGGGGCGCCAAGCGTCTGCAGACCTCTTGGTGGTAGGCGTTCAACCAAGCGATTTCGTCATCGCGCAGTTGGTTGACCTGGATACAAGTCATATCAATCGGGCAAAGTGTCAGGGTCTCGAACTCAAGAAACTCGCCAAATTCAGACTCGCCCGCACTTTGATTACAGACCAGATTTTCGATCCGTATGCCCCAGCGACCTGGCCGATATAGCCCGGGCTCGTTTGAGGTAATCATGCCCGGTTGCATGGCAGTGTGCGGAGCCGGCGCGGCACGATACGAGATCACCTGCGGGCCTTCGTGCACATTGAGGTAGTACCCTACCCCGTGACCCGTACCATGGCCGTATTCAGCCAAGCGATCCCACAAAGGCGCACGTGCGACAGCATCGAGCATTGGCGAAGCAACACCGCGCGGAAACTTCAGTCGCGACAAAGCAATCATCGCCTTAAGTACGGCCGTGTAATCGTCTTTTTGAGGCTCAGTCGGCGCACCAACCGGTACCACGCGAGTAATGTCGGTGGTGCCACCCAGATATTGCGCCCCCGAATCGATCAGTAACAAACCATCGCCTTTGATTTGAGCGTGTGAGGCTTGCGTAGGGCGGTAGTGGGGCATCGCACCGTTGGCATTAAAGGCTGAGATCGTGCCAAAGCTGCGTGAGACAAAGCCCGGTTGCTCAGCGCGCAACGCCAGCAGACGCTCGTCGATCATCAACTCGTTGAGCGGTGTGTGCTCGCTGGACGCGATGGCCTGTTCGAGCCACGCAAAAAACGAACACAAGGCTGCGCCATCTTGCTCCATGACGCGACGTACGTGATTCAGTTCGAAGGCTGTTTTTTGAGATTTAAAAAAGGTGCTGGGGTTGATGCTACGCACAGTGCGCGTGCGCAACCGATCGATCAGCGCGCAGGTGGTGCGCGCTGGGTCGAACAGCAGCGTGTCTTGCTCGGGCAGCTCGGCCAACACCTGCGCCACCGTGTCGTAAGGCCGCACGTAAACATGAGCTTCGGCGAGTTTGCTGATGAGGGCAGCGTCTACCTTGCCGGGCAACACAAATAACTGCGCGTCGGTCAAGCCGATTAAGACATGTGACAAAAATACCGGATTGAACGAGACATCACTGCCGCGTAAATTCAACAGCCAAGCCACGTCATCCAGCGTGGATATCAAATGCCACTGAGCACCTTGTTCAAGCATGGCCTGGCGCACGCGCGCTAGCTTGTCTTGTCGCGAGGCACCTGCAATCTCTACAGGCAAGTCGCGCACCGCTGCGGTGGGCAATGGAGGGCGTTCAGGCCAACATTGCCCAGGCAAATCAAGATCTAGTTTTAGCGCGATGCCACGAGGCTTGAGTAACGCGAGTAATGCCTCACGCGCAGCCAAACCCAAGGCGCGTCCATCAACCGCCACCGTCGCACCCTCAGCGAGTTGTTCGGCGAGCCAGTTGGTGTGGGCAGGGTCGGTTGCTACACCGATTTTCATGAGGGTGACGTCGGTACCTGCGAGCTCGGTCTCGGCTTGCACCCAGTAACGGCTATCCACCCAAAGACCGGCAAAATCATGCGTCACCACAACCGTACCCACCGAACCGCTAAAGCCAGTCAACCAGGGCCGCAGCTGCCAGTAATCGGGCAAATACTCTGATAAGTGGGGGTCTGCTGAAGGCACCAGGCAAGCCTGTACGTTGGCCGCCTGCATGGCAGCACGCAGCGCCGCTAGCGCACCAGATGGCTTGGAAGTTGAAACGGTTGTTGTCATTTGGAAGGCCGAGAAAACTTCGCCTTGAGTACCGCAATGATGCCAGGCAGAATTGACAAGAAAATAATGAAAAGAATCACCAGTGTCAGATTGTCACGCACGAAAGGCAGATTGCCAAACCAGTAGCCTGCAACTGTCAGTGATACCACCCACACCACACCGCCAATGACGTTGTAAAACAAGAAACGCTTGGGATCAAACCGCGCAAAGCCCGCCACAAAGGGCGCCATGGTGCGCGCGAGCGGGATAAAGCGCGCAATGATGATGGTTTGACCACCGTAGCGATCGTAAAAGCCTTGTGTGTACGCCATGTGCTTAGCGTTGACCAAGCTGGTGCGGGCAATCAGCGCTGCACCAAACCAACGGCCAACCGAATAGTTCACCGCATCGCCCACGATC
>CAMCII010000028.1 GCA_945874505.1 Bordetella parapertussis
CGTCGTCATGAGGTTGTTGCGATTCGCTTGTTCGACCCGATTGAGGCAGTCTTGCCCAACAATGGCCTGTTGGTGATGCAAGATGCTGAGACGGGTGAGCAGATTTTTGTTGACTCGCACGACAAGGCTTTTCGGCAGCGGTTTGCTGAGCAGGCCGTGCTTCGCGAACAACAGTTACGTGAATGTTTTGCAAATGCCGGGGTTGATTGCCTAGAGTTGCAAACACATGAACCGCTTGATCAGGCGCTTGTGCGTTTTACGCGATTACGTAAACGGCGCAGTCAGTTAGCGGCAGGTGCGACTGCAAGCGCTTCAGCAAGCGTTCAAGCGAGCACCGCTGCAGGTGCTGCAGAAGGCACTACCGCAGGCGCTACAGCAGGTACTACGGCAGGTACTAGGGTGGCTACTGCGAACACGTTGGTAGGTCACTAGCGCTATGCTTTCTTTGAATTCACTTACGCTGCTTTGGCCCTCGCTGTTGTGGGTCTTCGCCGGGTTGCCCGTTTTAATCGGTGGCTATGCGTGGCTGTGTCGCGCACAAAAATGGTCACGTCATGGGTATGCCTTGTTGATGCTGTGTGGGATCAGCCTTGTCATATTCTCGTTGGCACGGCCGCGTGCGGTGTTATTGTTGCCTGGCCGCTTAGATACGGTGATGCTGGCAATTGATACGTCTGGAAGCATGAGAGCCACCGACGTGCTGCCGAGTCGAATTGAAGCGGCCCAGGCTGCGGTGCGCACGTTTATCGCCGAGCAACCTTCTCAGGTCAAAGTCGGGATCGTCACGGTAGCAAGTACCGCTGCCGTGGCGCAGGCCCCAACGGTGAGCCGTGCTGAACTCTATCAGGCAATCGAAGCGTTGCCTTTGCAAACAGGTTCTGCGTTGGGTAGTGGAATTTTGATTGCTCTTGCGCAATTATTACCCGGTTCGGGTATCGAAGTTGAAAAGCTTCTCACTGAAGCAGATCGTCCGCCACCCAAAGATTCAGGCAAGCCCTTGAGCCCTGAGCCAAAAGGCTCAACTCAGATTAAGCTTGAGCCAGGGTCAAACAAAGCACTTGCGATTGTGTTGATTTCAGATGGGCAAAGCAACATGGGCCCTGATGTGCTGAAGATGGCCCAGCTCGCAGCAGACCACGGCGTGCGAGTCTATACCGTGGGCGTCGGTACACTCGAAGGGGTAGTGTTAAAAGCACAGGGTTTGTCGATGCGTGTCAAGCTTGATGAGTCTGTACTTAAAAAAATTGCCGAGATCACCCTGGCTGATTATTATCGCGCAACAAACGCGAGTGATTTGAAAAAAGTCTACGCCGCACTCGCCACCACGATACGCCTGGAGAAACACCAAAGCACCGAGGTGACGGCTTTGTTTTTAGGACTGGGTGCGCTGCTGATACTCATCGCTGGCTTTCTATCGTTGCGACGTGATGCGCGCGTGCTTTAGACCTTTGAGCAACGCTGCGCCCCTCGATTCACCTATTACTCTTTAGCAACGCTGCATACTTCGATTCGTTTAACTTCTTTTAGCAACGCTGCACCGACCGTTTACCTAAACTAGATCTTTGCTGATGCAGCATATCTTGAATTAGCTAACGCTTCAGTAGCCAACGATCATTTGCAAAGACAACGCGCTCTTCTTCAACGAGTTTTTGCAGATGGGCAAACAGCGAGCGCATCGCGACTTTATGTAATTTTTCGGCGGTGTCTTTATAAGCCACTGGTACGAGTTCTTCAAGCGTCAC
Organism: Bordetella parapertussis; assembly: GCA_945874505.1. Classification (GTDB taxonomy): domain Bacteria; phylum Pseudomonadota; class Gammaproteobacteria; order Burkholderiales; family Burkholderiaceae_B; genus Zwartia; species Zwartia parapertussis_J. The sequence continues at coordinate 1,743 of CAMCII010000028.1, forward strand.
GGGTTGCTCAAAGGTTTTCAGCGCAGCCACGACTTTATTCTCACGATCTTGGCGATGAATCAAGACTCGTTCGACCGCATCCTTGGGCTTATCCATCAAGAACCCGTGCCCCGGTGCCAGAAAATCAATCTGCTCTTCTTGTAGCAGACGCAGTGAGGCAAGGTATGTTGCCATGTTGCCGTCCGGTGGGCTTATCACAACCGTCGACCCCTGCATGAGATGGTCACCTGTAAACATTAAGTGTTCGGTTTCGTGCAGGTAACAGACTTGATTCGAGGCGTGTCCGGGTACATGAATCACCCGCAAGTCTACACCCGCGATCTGCAGTCGCTGGTGATGACTTACGATGATGTCAGGCGCAAACGTTTGGTCTTGATTAGGGTAGGGCGGCGGTGGCATGCCAAACAACGTTGCCCCAGTGCGCGCCTTCAGTTCAAGTGCCGCAGGCGAATGATCAAGATGCGTATGTGTGCAGAGTATCCATTTAATTGGTCCGCGTGCGGCTTGTATCAGCGCATCGATGTGCTCGGTAAGAGGCGGCCCCGGATCGATCACGGCGACGCCTGTCTCTTGATTGCCGATGAGATAAGAGTTTGTGCCTGGGCCCGTCATCATTCCTGGGTTGGCCGCGGTGAGGCGCAATACGTTTGGCGCAATTTCGACAGGGACGCCGGGTTCGATATATGTTTTTGCAGTGCCCGTGCCTTGGGGATCGATTTTGCCGAGTTCGGCATAGGCGTAATCGCTTGCGACTAGTGTTTGAAGCTCGCCGTTTCGCCCCGTCCCCATACGCGGCGTCATGAGTTGTTTGGGTTTTGGTTCGCGGGCGTGCGCAAGCAGTTCTTGAACCGTTGCAAAACGCGAAAGGCTTTCTAGGGTTTTGATCGTTGGAAACATCAAATCGATTTCACCTAACCGACTTTTTTCGATCGCATCCGCAGGGCGGACCCATCTGTGGCCAACGGTCTCATAGTCATCTTGTTTAGCGACTTGCCCGACAGGAGCTTGTGCGACAAAAAAACGTGTGTCGTAGCGTTTAGGGCGCCCTGGCATCGTGATCCAATGGCTGAAGTAGGCGATTTTGTCGGTCGCTACACGAAATTGCTCGGCTTTGAGCACATCGACAAAGGTAATTTTATTTTCTGCAAGTGCCGTGCGCAGATCAGACAGACGTAGTGCCTCGTGTTCGTTGAGGTGCACCAATTCATCATCATGTCGATAGCCTAGCAACAGCCCGGCTTCTTCAAAACACTCGCGAATGGCTGCGATCCAGTAAGCGAGCCCCCCTTGCTCGATGCCAAGAGTACTGCTGGCCAGATCATCTGTTAACCCTACGCAGAGAGAGGCGATCTCTTCGTGGTGGTCGGTCGGGTCGATCCCGCCCCCCGGAAAAACATGCATCCCTTTAGCGAAGACAACCTCTGTTGTGCGTTGCACCATAAAGACTTCAATACCATCACTGGTGTCTCTAGCGAGGATCACGGTGGCTGCAGGACGGGGCACGACGATGGGTGGATTCACTAGTGTCTCACTTCGTTTGTCTGAAGAGCGGTTTTTATTGTTAGATATATTAGCTGAAGCCTGCCTTGATCGTATGGTTTGAGGCAAGCCTCGCTAACAAAGCCTACCTTGATCCAACGGTTTGAAGTCAGCCTTACAAACAAGTTAGACTCTAAGTGTTGAAAAAAATTAAAAATGGAGACGCTCATTATGCTAAAGCAACGGTTCGTGTCACTCTTTCTCTTATGTTGTGCCGGTATGGCAGCACAAGCCGCCGACTATCCTGTTAAACAAATCCGTCTTGTGGTGCCTTTTGCCCCGGGTGGCAATACGGACATTGCGGCACGCCTATTGGCGACCGGGCTCACGACCGAGCTTAAACAACCGGTTTATGTTGAAAATAAAGCGGGTGCAGGTACGGCCATCGGTACTGAGGAGGTTGCGCGCAGCCCTGCCGATGGATACACACTTCTGTTCACGACCGTTGGCCTTGCAGTGAACCCGAGTTTGTACAAAAACCTGCGCTATGACGCCAAGCGAGACTTCGCTCCGGTGGCGCACGTGGTCAGTTCTTCGCCGGTGATCTTGATGCACCCCTCGATCCCTGCTGCGAATCTGGCAGAGTTTGTGGCTTATGCAAAAGCGAAAGGGCCGCTGTCGTATGGCTCAGCTGGGGTTGGCAGCGCCATGCATTTACACGCCGAGCAGTTTCGCATTGAAACCGGTTTGACTGTGACGCATGTGCCGTATCGCGGCGAAGGGCCGGCCTTAGTGGATTTGTTGGCAGGCCGCACTCAATTTCACTTTGGTTCGATCTCGAGTGCATCGCAGCACATTGAATCAGGCGCGTTGAAGGCTTTAGCCGTTGTATCGGCTAAACGATCGCCACTGTTGCCGAAGGTGCCCACTGCGATTGAGGCAGGAGTCCCTGGGTTTGTGACCTCGACCTGGGGGGTCATTTTGGTTCCGGCAGGCACTTCGTCTGAAATCATTCAGACCCTGAACAAAGCCATTAATCGAGTGATCGCGACTCCCGCAAATTTTGGCCGGTTCATCGAACTGGGTTTTGAGCCGTTGGCGAACTCGACACCAGCTTCGACTGCACTCTTTATTGATAAAGAGACCCAGTATTGGGCGACCTTGATTAAAAAGTTAGGAATCACGGCTGAGTAGCCCGACATCACGAAACAGCACGTTAACGGGGTATCTCGATCGCGGTGTTCCTTATCGCGATGTTCCTTGTTAACGGCGTTGATTGCTAGAGGTATTTCTGGTTGACGGTTTTGCTTGTCAGAGGCTGACTTTATGAACGGCATACCCCGCAGGCCAAAGACATTTACTGGAGAGTATTGTGCAGACGACCGGACAGCAGTTAGTATCTTTTTTAGAAGCCAACGGAGTTGACCGAGTATTTTGTGTGCCCGGTGAAAGCTTCTTACCCTTACTTGACGCCTTAGGCGCAAGCAAGATCGACACCATCACTGCGCGGCACGAAAGTTCGGCTGGTTTTATGGCAATGGCCGATGGTCGACTGACAGGTCGGCCCGGCGTATTTATGGTGAGTCGCGGGCCAGGTGCCACCAACGCCTCGATCGCAGTGCATAGCGCGCAACAAGACGGTACACCGTTGATTTTGATGATTGGTCAGGGTGAACGCCAACATGTTGGGCGTGATAGCTTTCAAGAAATTGATTACTCAAAAATGTTTGGCAGCATTGCGAAATGGGTTTACGAAATCAATGACCCGACGCGCGTGCCTGAGGTGATGGCGCGTGCTTTCTCGGTGGCGATGAGTGGTACACCGGGGCCCGTAGTGATTTCTTTGCCTGAAGATATTTTGGCTATTGAGCTACCCGATATGAAAGCACGTGCCTCGGTGGTGGCGAGCAGTGCGCCAACTCTCAAGGCGATGCAGCGTGTATTAGAACTGTTAGCAAATGCCGAGCGTCCCTTGATCCTGGCGGGCGGCGACTTTGCAACCGATGAGCAACGTGCAGCGCTGCGCGCAGCCGCTGAAAAGCACAACATTCCCGTTGTGATTGGCTTTCGTCGCCAAGGTGTGTTTGCTTCCGATCATCCTCTTTACGCGGGTGACATCGGAACGAGTACCTCTGCGACGCAAGTCAAAGCATTTGAAAAAGCAGATTTATTGCTCGCGATTGGCACGCGCCTGTCTGACTGGGGTACCCTGAATTACAGATTTCCAACGCCGCCTTGGCCAAGTCAAGCACTCGTTCATGCGTGCGCAGATGTCACGATGATCGGTAAGAACTTTCAGCCAGAAGTGGGAATAGTGTGTCACGGCGCAGAATTTGTTCGTGAGTTCGCTTTACAAGCTGTGGTGCCAGAGAAAAAAGATCGCAGCGCATGGATTAGCGAGTTGCATGGCCATGCACAAACACAGGCGGTCTGGAATAATGTTAAAGCGTCTGACGGCGTGGCCTTTGGTAATGTCGTTCGTGCCTTAGGTGAGTTGACCCCTGATGCCACAAGCATTGTCCCCGATGCGGGGATCTCTGCTGCGTTGGCTTATAGATTCTTTCCGTTTACAGGTAAACGCAAACTGTATTCGACGATGTCGGGTGTGATGGGTTATGGCGTGCCTGGCGCAGTGGCGATCGCCATGCGCGAGACTGACCGCACCGTGGTGTGTTTGGTAGGAGATGGTGGTTTTATGATGACCGGCAATGAACTTGCCGTCGCCGTAGAACGCAAGTTACCACTCAAGATATTTTTATCTAACAATCGTAGTTTAGGGACGATTCGCCTGCATCAAGAGCGCATGTATCCAGGGCGTTCGCATGCTACCGATCTCAGTGGACCAGACTTTTCAAAATTAGCGCAAGCTTTTGGCTGCGCAACCTTGTTGATTGAAAAGGATGAAGATATTGAGCCGATGATTCGTGCGGCGTTGGCAGCGACGGGCCCCATCTTTGTCGAGGTTACGGCAAGCCTATCGGCGATTTTGCCAAAAAACTAAGCGTAGAAGACTTTTGCTTTAAATCATTGCATGGGGCTGTTTAGTGGATTCACTATGGCTTGCAGATAACTGCTCACTCTCGCGTCAGACGAGAGTAAAAATAAGATCTTCAGGGGCGACACAATGTTAACGAAAGAAGTTAGTTCGGCCAGTACAACACCAGATACTGAGTTTTCAGATGGACTGATTACCTTTTGTCGAACGTTTCGTGCGCAACCGCTTACCGCTGAGACGGTACGGCGCTCAACCGATGCGATCACCGATACGTTAGCTTGCATGGTGCTTGGGGTCGGTCAAGCGCTCGAGCCTAAGCTGCGTCGAGCACTATTTTCTACTCAACCGGTTAAACAAATACTGGCACAATTTGCACCCGACATCTTGCGAGTCAGTTCAACCGATGCGCAAGGGTCTGCCGCGTTGTATCTGGGTACGCTTGCGCATGCGGCGGATTTTGATGACATTAGTCACCCGGCGTATTGCCATGCGACAGCGTTACTGCTACCGGCATTATTGATTCGTGGTGCGGCCCTAGGTGTGAGTGGCAAAGACTTGATTCGCGCGCACGTTGTGGGTATCGAGACGCTCGGACAACTTGGGCGTCGTTTAAATACGGGGCACTACGAGCGAGGTTGGCATACAACGGGTACCTTTGGTGCCATCGGTGCCACTGCAGCGTTAGCGTTTCTTGAAAAATTCAACGATGAGCAGATGCGTGGTGCCCTGGGTGTGAGTGCATCGCTTGCCAGTGGTGTGCGACAAAATTTTGGCACGATGACCAAACCGCTGCACGCGGGGTTAGCGGCACGTTCAGCGATCTTAGCGACTCGGTTAGCTGAACAGGATTTCACCTGTGCGCCTGATGCAATCGAAGGTAAATTTGGCTTTATGAAGGTGTTTGGTGGTGCGGCACCAGCGAGTTACGCCAAAGCTTGGGGGCAGCCGCTAGAAATTTTGACTGAGACCGGGATCGGCTTAAAAGCTTATCCTTGCTGTGCAGCCACGCATCCAGCGATTGATGCCACGCGCGCCTTACGTGAAACACTTAACGGTACTTCTGTTGAAGACATCGAATCCATGCGGGTAGGGGCCTCACGCTTTGCCATGCAGCCCTTGATTTACGATATCCCGACCACAGGCCTGGAGGGTAAGTTCAGTATGCGCTACTGCATCGCCTCGGCGATGATTGATGGTGCAGTCAAAATCGGTACGTTTGAGCCTGACCAGATCAAACGCTCAGCGATCGAGCGTTTAATGACAAAAATTACGGTTGAAATCGACCCTCTTGTCGCAGATGATCACGAATTTGCTGCGATCGTTGATCTTAAATTGAAGTCTGGTCGGGAAGAATCGATACGCATCGATGTGGCAAGCGGCAAGCCGGGTAACTGGTTGAGTGCAGCCCTATTAAAAGAAAAATTCTTTGATTGCCTGGGGAAAGAGCGGCTCAATAGCCAGCCTGGTCAAGCATTATTTGTTGCGGCACAGCACTTAGCAACTCAAAACTCGATCGAATCACTTTATCAGGCTCTAGTGCAAACCTTGGGTGAGGAGTCTGTGAGTTAGCGCTAGTGATAAAGCAGCAGTGTTTTTTCAAAAGGTCATCAGGTATTTGCAAGATATCGCCGGTGTGATTCGAAGTAAGAATTCAGGACCGCGCTGCACAACGTTACAGATCATGTTCAATAGTGATGAAGACTACAATCGAGCGATTCAATCCAAGGTCATGAATCAAGCCTTGATTGCTAAGCTTTAAAACTTGCCGTCAGACCAGGTTTAGTGGGCACGGCGTATAAGTTCAGCGTGTATCACATCATGACGATGGAACGCTGGGATGTACTATTTCATTTGAAGATCGAAGAGACTTAGGTCAATCGCTCAGGTATTGGGGACAATGCCAACCCAAAACAGCCTATCCGACCCAACGTCGACATCATATTTTCGCAAGAAGCGCAGTGTGCCGTCTTCTTGAATGCGAAATGAAGAGAGTCCGCCTGGTATGTGTTGAATCGATCCGTTGACCAGAGCATCACGAGCAATCATGCAGCCCGCGATCAGCATCGTGCCACTAGGATCAAGCGAAAAAGTGCGAACGTGCATGCCACGGGTATCTTCAGTGTGAATCAGAGTCGGCTCACCGGTTTCGGCATCAATTGAAAAGGTACTGATCGTATTTTCAGCGCCGTTGAATAACTGCTTACCTTTGTGGTCGAAAGTACCGTCAGCGCGGTTTGAGACATACACAAACTTACCATTCGGATGCACATGAATGGCGCCCACCAACTGACGGGCTTTGAGCAACTCGGGATGCGCGAGCGTAGTCTTGCGCCAAAGGGGGCCAACGACTGTTTTGCCGAGTTCAAAAAAAGCGATTTGATTTTGACGCTCGATCGATAGATACATCCAGGGTTTTGTTGGATGAAAGTCTACATGCCGAGGGCCGAAATCGTAGCCCGCGTTTGGGATGAGTTTTTGACGATGGGTCAGGATACCTTCGGCATAGTCAAAAATTTCAAGCGAGCCCGGTAATTCGGGATGATCGTGTTCGGGATCATTACCACGTACCGGCAAGACGACACGCTGGTTATCAGGCGTCACAACAATTTGATGCGCGCAGGCACCTAGATTAAAAGCATGTTGTTTAACCTCTTCGCCAATTGACCCATCCCTTTTGATGCGATGTATGCTGAGAGCGCTCGGGTCGTTATAAGCTAGCAAGATGTGTTGCGAGGTGCGATCGCTTGTAATGTGCACAGGACGAGAGCATAGCGGTGTTGGAGGACCTTCCAGTTTTAATGAACCGTCGCTTTGAATTGTCAACGCGCAAACAAAATGTTGAGTTCCGGCTTTGCCTGGTCCACCATCGCTGCAGGCTGCATACAGAATCGGCTTAGTGGCATGCCTCCAAGCGTATTGAAGGCCGGCCGGTAGCGAAAGCGCGCTGCGCTCGGTTAGAGAGCCATCGCTAATGTTTAAACTGTATTGGCTGAAATGCGCGCCTACTGCCGCATAGACAAAGAATGCATTCATGATACTTTTACAATATTCAGTTGACGGCAATGCCCGCTTTCTTGACAATCGGTGGCCACTGTTTGAGTTCGCGCGCAACGAGTTCATCGACATAGCTGCCTGGCTTTGCAATGATTCTGACGCCGTCAGCCGTTAGGCGTTCAACGATTTGCGGATCTTGTAAGGTGCGAACAAAGGCTTTCTCTAGAGTTTGTACGACATTTTTAGGTGTTCCAGCGGGTGCAAGCACTGCCATCCAGAAGGTGGTTTCAAATCCTGGAAAACCAAGTTCGGCAACCGTCGGCAAGTCTGGAATTTGCGGCATACGCTCTGAGCTGGTTACCGCGAGCGGAATGATTTTACCTGCCTTGATTTGTACAGCAGACGTCGGAAAGGCATCAACCTTGAATTGATAGACCCCTCCCAATAAATCGATCATGGCAGGCCCTGCTCCTTTGTATGGGACATGTACCATTTCAATTCCTGCGCGGTCGATAAACAACTCGGTGGCAAGATGAGGAAATGTGCCGGAGCCCGCGGTCCCATAGTGCATAGGTGGTGACGTTTTTTTTGCGAGTGCAATAAATTCTGCCAAGGTCTTGGCTGGAACCGAGGGATGAATAACGACCAAGCCGGGTGTATCCCCAACCATGATGACGGACGTAAAGCTTTTGACCGAATCGTACCCAAGAGATTTATAGATTGAGGGGTTGGCAGTGTGTGAATTAGTCGCCATCAATAAGGTGTACCCGTCCGCAGGAGCTGATGCGACGATCTGAGTACCGATCGTCGCACCAGCGCCGCCTTTGTTTTCGATGATGACGGTCTGGCCTAGTGCTTCGCCAAGTTTTTGAGAAATTCGTCTTGCCACGACATCAGTGGTACCGTTTGGTGGGAAAGGCACAATTAAATGTATCGATTTTTCAGGAAAGGCCGCTTGTGTTGTGAAGCCGATGCACAGTAAAGCTGAAGCGATGGTCAGTTGTATACCTTTTAGGCGCTGCATGTTGTTCCCCTTTATTGATGACATTGACTGAATCAACGTATGGATTGTCTCTTGATAGCTTTCTTTAATTGTTATGTTCCTTACGCTATATTTTTTTGATTGTATACAACAACGTTCGTTATACCTACAATCAAATAAAAATAAACTTAACGAGGCGATAAAAATGAGCCCAATCAATACCGTCAGCGGCAAACTTGCAGATTTTATTTGTAACTTGCAAATTGAGCAGCTACCCAAAAGTGTCATTGAAAGAACAAAGATACGTCTCTTGGACTGTCTCGCAACAGGCTTAGCGGCGCATGGCTTGCATGTGCCTAGTGTCGTGCTGGCTTTCACAGAGGGTAGTGTTGGACCAGCGAATGTCATTGGCTATCAAAAATCGTTGCCTCTTGTGGATGCCGCTTTTGTGAATGCAACGCTGATCAATGGGCGAAGCCAAGATGACTTTATGCAGAAGTCTCATCCGGGAGCCTTGACGATCCCAGCTGCGTTGGGGTTCGCGCAAGCGTTCAAGCGTGGTGGTGCGGATGTGCTGGTGGGCATGGTGGCGGGGTATGAGGTAGTTGGGCGAATGTATATGGGTGCGCCTGGCATGTTGCCAAAATTTCGAGCATCTGGTGTCGCTGGTACGGTTGGGTCGGCCGCAACAGCTGCCAAAATGCTGAGACTGGACTCGACTTTGACGATGAATGCGTTGGGTTGTTCTGCTGTGTTTGCGCACGGCTTTGGGCAAGGATTTTTTGCGGGCACCAACGAAGTGAAGCTGAATGTCGGAATGGCTAGTCGAAACGGCGTGACTGCGGCATTGCTTGCGAAGCACGGGGCCACAGCTTCAGCGCTCGCGTTTGAGGGCGAGGCGGGCTACTTTCGGGCCTTTGACGGTTCGCTTGAGCATGCTGAAGCGGCAACTCGAGGCTTGGGTGAAAGTTATCTGATTGAAGAAACCGTTTATAAAGAATGCCCTGTTTGTATTTTTACACAGACTCCGATTGCGTTAGCTCGTACCCTTACGGCTAAGATTGAGCTTAATAAAATTCAAAAGGTGGTGGTGACGTCACCTGAACTCACACATACAAATCCTGGCTTTACGAATGTTGCGCCCTACCAGACCCATCTTCAGGCAGTCGTGAGCGCAAGATTTTGTACTGCAGCGGCTTTGTTAGGCCGCCCAGTCGAAGACTATGACTACTACGATGAGTTACAAGACCCTGAGTTACTGCACTTAGCCGAGAAGATTGAGCTAAGGATGCGCGAGCATGATACTGATACGGTCGATGTCGAAGTCTATCAAACGGACGGCGTGATTCGAGCGAGTGGAACTGAAAACGAAACGCTTTTCCCGAGCCTCGATAAGGTCATTGCAAAATTCTTTCGAATCACCGCTGGCTTACCTGGTCTTAACCGAGACCAGATCGTTGAGACTGTGATGGCCTTGGATCGGTTGGCCGATATAGAAGATTTGATGAAGTTACTTGTGAATAGTAAAAAATTGGAGATGAGTTGACGGTTCAATCGATTGTTTCTTTTTCATTTTTCTTGCGGATTGACTAAGCGTTGATTATTGATGCTCATGCGCATTACATAGAGGCTAGTCGGCCTGATCGTCCTTATGTTGACCCGTCCCCAATGCATCCAATTTCGGTCGACGAATTGGCTGCTGCAGCTGCAAGGGCTGGCGTTGATTTGGTTGTGCAGGTGACTGCCTCGACGATGGGCTATGACAATCGCTATTCGTTTGAAGGGGCGAAATGCCGTCCTGATAAGATCGCGGGCGTTTTTGGTCGATTTGATCCGCTGGTTTCAGAGATAGAGGCTAAGCTAAAAGATTACTTCGCGCAGCCTAATGCCTTAGGTATTCGGCTCACGCTTTTTCATTCTTGGGCACAGACTTGGTTACCCCAAAGAACCTTAGATCCATTGTTGCGAGCTGCGGCAAAAATGGATGTGCCAATAGCTATTTTTGCACCATTTCAAAACGAACTTTTACTTGAGACGATTAAAAGGCATCCCGACGTTAGATTTCTAGTGGATCACATGGGAATCAGAGTAGAGCCCGCCCAGACGCCGACAAGTGCATTTCGTCAGTGGAACTCTTTGCTTGAATTGGCAAGAGAAACGAATGTTTGGGTAAAAGTTTCATATTTTCCTGAGGCAATGTTGGGTTCTGAAGACTACCCCTATCGTTTGGCGCAACAACATTTTGAACGTTTAGTGCAACACGCGGGTACGTCTCGTTTGATTTGGGGATCGAATTTCCCGCCAGTCGGGCGCGCCTGCACCTATGAGCAGGCGCTAGACTTTGTGCAAAAAGAGTGCGAGTTTTTATCTGATCAGGATCGCGCGTTGATTTTAGGTGGTAATTTTTATAGGGACTTCATGAGATGAGTGACGAGAAAAAGCAACAAAGAATGCCGCTTGAAGGTATTCGCGTCCTCGACTTAGGCACAATCATCGCAGCGCCTTACACCGCAGCCATATTGGCTGACTGGGGTGCTGATGTGATTAAGATTGAACACCCAAACGGCGATTCCTTACGTCGTGCGGGCGCATCAAAGAATGGTGCAGGGCTTGCGTTTAAGTTCTATGGTCGTAATAAGCGAAATATGGTCATTGATCTCTCGACTGAGAAAGGGCAAGCGTTGATTCGTCGATTGATCAAAAAAAGTGATGTGTTAGTTGAAAATTTTCGACCTGGCGTGATGGAGCGGTGGAACCTTGGTTGGGATGAGATTAAACAGTTGAATGAAAAAATGATCATGCTGCGGATTAGTGGTTTTGGACAAATGGGACCTCTAAAAGAGCGTGCCGGTTTTGGTACCTTAGCCGAGTCCATGAGTGGGTTTGCTCATATTAATGGCTATGCCGACGGTCCGCCAACTTTGCCGCCCTTTGGATTAGCCGATGGCATTGCTGCCTTGTCGGGTGCCTATGCGATTATGCTGGCACTGTATAACAGAGATACACGCAATCAGTCAGGCCAAATGATTGATGTTGCTTTGATCGAACCAATTTTCCATTTGCTCGGTAGTCAGCCGATTGTGTTTGATCAAACGGGTTTGATTCAGGGCAGATCGGGTAATCGCAGTGCAAATAACGCACCACGCAACGTGTATAAAACACGCGATCAAAAATGGCTTGCAATCTCGACTGCAGCGCAATCGATTGCAGAACGTGTCATGGAACTTGTCGGGCATCCTGAGGTCATTACCGAGCCTTGGTTTCGCAGCGGTTCTGGTCGAGGGCAGCACGGAGACTTGCTAGACAAATATGTGGCCGATTGGATTGTTGAGCGTGACGCAGCGGTCGTGCTCGCGGCCTTTGGTGAGGTGGGGGCTGCAGTTGCCCCGGTCTATGATGTGAGCGAGGTGATGGAAGATGAGCAGTTTAAGGCGCTAAACAGCATCGTTAATGTTGCAGATGAAGAACTCGGTTCAGTTCGGATGCAAAACTTGTTGTTTAGAATGAGCGATACCCCAGGAGCAGTGAGGCATGCGGGCCATCGTATAGGGCAAGATACCGATGACATCCTCAAGAGCGTGTTGGACATGTCAGAAGCAGAGATTGAAAGTCTGCATAACGAAAAAGTGATCGATCCGAGAAGTCATTGATACGTGTCTAAACTTTTTGAAAATAGGTGATTGATGATGACCAATACTCAGCCATTCGAAGTGAAACCATTCACTGATTTAATTGGATCGGAAATTAAAGGGATCGATGTTTCGAGAGGACTTGAACAGGAGGTCGTTGAGAAAATTCGAAGTGTGCTGCACGATCGTGGGGTCGTGGTGCTGCGTCAGCAGAGGCTAGAGCCTGAGCAGCAGGTTGCGTTTTGTCAAAAACTTGGCCCTATGCGAGTGTCTTTTATGACGGACCTTGCAGTCCCAAATACGCCGGCTTTAACGGTGGTTTCCAATATTGTTAAAAACAATCGACCCATTGGCTTGGTTGATGCGGGCGCACTGTGGCATGCTGATGGCTCTTATTTGCCTAATCCTGACATGTACTCTGTTCTTTATGCTCTAGAGATCCCCCATAAGGATGGCGTGGCGTTGGGCGACACAGCGTTTTTGCATTCGGCGGCTGCTTATGATGCGATGCCGCCTGATCTGAGAGAAAAAATTGATCATGCGCAGGCCATTCACAGTTTGTCGCATCACATTCAAAAAAAAATTGAAGCCAATTTCAAGGCGCCACCAGTAAAAAATGATAAGCCCGATGTGCGGCATCCAGCGGTACGCGTTCACCCAGTGACTGGACGTCGCTATGTGTATGTCACTGAAGGTCATACCAAAGCAATCGATGGCTTGGACGAAAATGAGAACCGAGTCGTGATGCAACGCATCGCCGAACACTTAAAGCAACCTCAATTTGTCTATCGACATAAATGGCAAGTCGGCGATTTGTTAATTTGGGATAATTGCGCGACTCAGCACTTGGCCATCTCTGACTATGGTGATTTGCCTCGGAGGCTACATCGGGCTGGAATTAGCAACTACCTTTAAGTTTTTCTAATTTTTCGATTGATCTTTTAAGGATACGGACACAAATGAATCAGAGATTGATGAAGTGGCAAGCCAGTGTGGTCGCGTTGATTGGGTGTTTATTTTGCTCAGTCGTTGCGGCTCAAACTGCCTATCCGAGTCGTCCAGTCACCTTGGTTGTTCCTTTCCCTGCTGGTGGGTTTACGGATAATGTTGGGCGATTTGTCGCGCAAGGCCTGTCATCGATATGGAATATCCCCGTTATCGTAGAGAACAAAGGCGGTGCAGGAGGCAATCTGGGGGCAGCTTACGCCGTTAAGCAACCTGCTGATGGATACACGATTTTTTTGGCGAATACAGCGACAAACGTGGTCAATCCTTTGGTTTATAAACAACTTGAGTTCAATCCTGAGAAAGATTTTGAGCCTGTTATTTTGGTTGTAAAAACTGCGAATGTGATCAGTGTTGCTAACAACTTGTCTGCACGGACGTTGTCAGAATTAGTGTCTCTTTCAAAATCCAAAACGAGTGGTGTGACCTACGGGTTCCCGGGTAATGGGACAACGGGGCATTTTACGGGTGCGCTGTTTAATAAAGTAGCGGGCATTAGTATGGTGCCAGTTCCATACAAAGGGACAACCCAAGTTCAAGCAGATTTAATTGGCGGCACGCTCGATGTTGCCGTGGATAACATTACGACCTGGGCAACTTTGGCTCAATCTGGTAGAGTGCGTGCCGTAGCCGTGACGGGCGCTGCGCGTTCGGCATTGCTGCCCGAGGTGCCCACAGTCCAAGAGTCAGGTTACGCTGGCTTTGAGGCGACAACTTTTGCAGGCATTGCAGCAATCGCAGGTACCCCTTTAGCGATTATTCAAAAACTGAACGCCGATATTGCCACAGTGATCAAGACAGCCGAATTTAGCAAAAGGTTTGCAGGCGGTGAGGCCGGAGGCGGCTCCGCCGAAGATTTTAAAAGACACATCGCATCAGAGCGGCAGAAATGGGGTGAAGTCGCAAAAACGATTTCACTCAAAAACGACTAAAGTACCGTCGTATTGCGCGGGTGCTTCTAACGCCTTAGAGTCCATTTCAAACAGAATGGTCTCTAAGGCTTTTCAAACAAGTACTGCTTAGGGCTGCAACGCCTTTGAAGTCCCAATCATCGAGTCACGCGTCACTAAGTTTGCCAACTGAGATTCTGTCATACCCTCGGTGCCACTAGGCCGATTTGGCAACACTAAAAAGCGAAGATCTGCAGTGCTGTCAGAGACTCGAACTTCAACGTCATTTGGGATGTCTGTACCAAACTCAGCCAACACTTTGCGAGGCTCAACGACGACGCGCGAGCGATAGTCAATCGACTTGTACCAAGCGGGTGGGATGCCTAGCAGCATGCGTGGGTAGCATGAACAGAGCGTACAGACCACCACGTTATGCACTGTCGGTGTATTTTCAAGCACCACCAGATCAAGTGGTGTGATGATATCTAAGTCAAAATGTTGGTTAATGGTCTTAAGCGGCTCTGCCAGCAATTGCTTTTTAAACACTGGGTCTACCCAAGCTTTTGCAACGATTTTTCCGCCGATTGAAGGAGTCAGACTATCTTGCTTATCGATCTGCTCATGCAACTCGGCAGCAGTGATAATACCTTTTTCGTCTAGCAGTTCGCGAATTGCAGTTTGTAACAACACCTCGTAGCGATCGTAACCATCGTCATCATCTGGCGCGGGTGGGCTGTGGGGGTGATCGTGGCCATGCGCATGATCATGGTCGTGATCGTGATGGTGTCCGTGATTTGAACTCATGCTTTTTCTCCGGCGAGCGGTTCGATCCAATGATCGTAGATATCGGCGACAACGGTGTCTTTAGGGCTGCCTGTATAGTTTGGCCATACGTCGGCTTGTTTAAAGCGTACGCGATACAGTACCCGCATCGGCAGGCCCGGCTTATGAAATGCCAGTAGAGAGGGGTCGCGGTAGACTCCCATGACGTCTGTGATTTCACCTTTGATACCGCGTAGATAAAAGGGTGTACGGCAGTGCGGCTCAGGCGGTTGTTTGCGCACGCGTACGGGTGCGCCAACGGGAAGGGCTTGACCTGGGCGGGGAGCAAGAGCTGTCATGCTGCCACCTTTTTATGCTTTTCACGCAACAGTTCGACGCGCGCGTCGATTTCTTCACGACTAAGTACTTGCTGCTCGATGACAAGATCGCGTACAGCCCGTATCCATTTATCGTAGTAGCCCAGGTTGCGATAGTCTTCTTCGGTGTTTGATTCAATCGCTCTGCGCATCGCATCGACCGAAAAGGCCTCAAGCTTTGGGCCGGAGAGGATCCTCAAGAGTGCATCGACTCGTTTTTCGTGCAGGGTGTTAGGGTGTTCGTCTTTGCAGACTGGCCCCGCGGGTAAACCGCCAATATCGTTGACTTTACGTTCTGTCATGAGTGAGCTCATTTTATGAATTGCTAAAAAGTTGAAGACGGGATGAATCTAAGCGTAACGCAATTTTCAAGCCTTGTTGCATTAAGTTTAACCGTTGAACGCAGCTTGCATCTGATTGCGCCTTGATGGGGGTGCCGTCAGATAGTCGGCAATGCACTTCTACCAACCCCCCTTTGTATACGCACTCAACGGTGGTCGCCTCGAGGGTGTCGATCGTAAGCTCGGATATTGGCAAAATATGTATGTGCTCTGGTCGAATCGCTGCGATGATGCGTTCGCCAACACTAAAAGCACAGTGTTCGACTTGTATAGAGTAATGCTGGTAGCCAGACAAGGTAGTGCTGCTCGTATCGCGGCTATCAACGACCATAGAAACTATGTTGGAACTACCCAAAAACTCCATGACCTTTAAGGATGAGGGCGTCTCATACAAGCTGATAGGTTTGCCGATTTCTTCGATTTGGCCATCAAACATGACTGCGACGCGGTCGGCAAGA